>PFCO01000006.1:56523-57463 GCA_002772995.1 Candidatus Niyogibacteria bacterium CG10_big_fil_rev_8_21_14_0_10_46_36 | reverse complement strand
CAAAGTGCGCTTCACGCCTATGTACATAAATTGTAATGCTATTATCCATAAAATGTATTTTATATAAATCGTGTTCACTATTTCTAACGTGATTCATTCCTTTTAGTATATAAAAAAACAGGCGCATTTTCTACGCCTGTGTGATTTTTATTTTCTTCTCCATACGCCCTTCTGCTTAAGATGCTCGTTAACTAACACGAGTGTCCAGTATCCAAAAAACCAACACCATCCGATATACGCCATGCCCTGTTCTCCTCGGTCATGAATTTTTAATCTATCTTCCAAAAAATGAAAAAGTAATGCTCAATGCCCCCTTTCACTGATCTTGCTTATCTTTATCGCGTCTCGGATAAAATACGGCATTGGCAAGTTTTATGCCTATACCCGCGGCAGCGAATATAAAAACAATAAGACCTCCAATGATAAAAAACGGATGCGCCCCGCCCAAGGCACTCATGACTGCGTCTGTCATTGTTAAGACACCTCTTTTTTTCTGTGCTCAAAATACTATTTTTTGTCTATTTTGTCAATTCTTCTTTGATGCCGCACTTCACCCGAAAATGCCGTTCCAAGCCATAGCTTTACAATGCTTTTTGCTTCTTCGTCTGAAAGAAACCGCGCGCCAAGCGACAATATATTTGCGTCGTTATGTTCGCGCGAAAGAACAACAATCTCCTTATCCCCTCCATAGTACACGGCCGCACGAACCCCCGCCACGCGATTAGCGGCCATCGCTTCTCCCTGCCCCGAACCGCCAAGAATAATTCCCCTGCTTTCCGGGTCCTTGCTGATGGCTTCCGCCAGCGGCCGGATGAAATCCGGATAATCGTCCTGGTCATCGAGACTGTGAGCCCCCATGTCCTGAACATCGTGACCTCCCTCTTGCAGATACGCTTTTAATTTTTCCTTAAGCGCAAAGCCTGCGTGGTCTGTTGCCAAA
>PFCO01000006.1:35056-56508 GCA_002772995.1 Candidatus Niyogibacteria bacterium CG10_big_fil_rev_8_21_14_0_10_46_36 | reverse complement strand
CGGACACAAAGTGCGCTTCACGCCTATGTACATAAATTGTAATGCTATTATCCATAAAATGTATTTTATATAAATCGTGTTCACTATTTCTAGCGTGATTCATATATTAAAGCAATGACCGCAATGACTCAATGTGTTTAATGAGCATCGCGCAATAACCCCATTCATTGTCATACCACGAAAGTATTTTTACGAGGTCGCCATCAACAACGCGCGTAAACGAAGGCTCCACAATAGAACCGAAGGGCTGCCCAAGAACATCCGACGATACAAGCGGCTCGTCAGTGACATGGATTATTCCTTTCCATTCTTTACTGCCTGCGGCTTTCCGCAAAATATCGTTTACCTCCCCTACAGTCGTCTTTTTTTCGGATAAGAATGTAAAGTCAATGATAGACCCCGCAATAACCGGCACGCGCATGGAAATGCCGTCAAACTTCCCCTTTGTTTCTGGTATCGCCTTTTCAACAGCGTTCGCAGCTCCCGTGTGCGAGGGGACGATATTCATTGCCGCTGCTCTCCCGCGCGTAAAATCTTTTGTCTGCGGCCCGTCAACGAGCGCTTGCGTTGCGGTATACCCATGCACGGTGCTTAAAACCGCCTTTTTCACTCCAAGCGACTTCATCATAATACTCATAACGGGAGTGGTCGCATTTGTTGTACATGACGCATTTGAAGATATCTGCCCCTCTTTCAAAAAATCAATGCCCACATTCGGTGTTGCGGTCTTTGTTTCGCCGTCATCTTTCGCAGGAGCCGATATCACCACGCGTTTTGCGCCCGCATCTAAATGCGCCTTCGCTTTTTCATATGAAGTAAAAAATCCCGTTGACTCCACCACAACATCAACCCTCATCTCTTTCCACGGAAGCTGCGACGGGTCTTTTTCCTGCAGAAAGCGGACATGGTTTCCCCCTATAGAGAACCCGTCTCCTTCGCGTTTTGCCTCTTTATCAAACCGCCGATATACCGAGTCGTATTTTAAGAGATATAAAAGATTGTCTGCATCCCCCAAATCATTCACTGCAACAATATTAAAATCGTCATGGCCAAATGCCTGACGGAAAAATACGCGGCCAATCCGGCCAAATCCATTGATTGCGATATTCATATATACAACAAGCTTAATAAATAATAGGATGTGTTTGACAAAACAAGTACATTATCTATGATAATACAAAATTAAAAAAAGGCTAAAACGATTCTGGGATACAGAATTGTTTGCCCGAATTTCGTTTAAACGGGATTCCAGGGAGAAGCATGTGGTTCGTTCTTTATTATTCTCTATATCTTGTATCGCTGTTGTTCTTTTATGTGTCCGCACAGAAGCCTATGGAGTATCCGCAATGCCGGGCGTTCCTGTGCCTGATGCGCAGAAGCATGAAGCGCCAAAACTCGAGTCGGGACACACAAAGCCCCTGACATGCGAATCGTTTGAAGCGCAAATCAAAAAAGACACCGCCGAAATAAACAAATTTTGGGAAGGAGACTTTTTTCTCCATAAGCGCGATCTTTGGGCAATAGCAGTTTCTTTGCGTCTTATCGCAAATGCTGAAGCATACCTTGATGAATGCGCTCCCCAAAAAACACTGACTGACCAGGAATGCGCTCTTATCAAGAATGACTTCTTTCTGCAGCTCCGTGCTGCAGAAATGGAAGAGAAACATGATGTCACTCAAACTAATTACGCGACACGGGTACGCGCGAATGCTGTAACGCTTGCATGCTTTGCCCCCGGCTCGTTCAAGCCCTCTCCTGATATGTGCCGGACATGGAAAGCACAGCAAAGCAAGAAGTTACAAGAAGCGAACAAAACGGGAGACAGAGACCCCATGATTATGTTTTCTGTTACCTCAACCACATACGGATTTTTATATAGAACATTTTGCAAATAAAAAATACCGAGCCAGGGCCCGGTATTTTTATATTACTCATTCCGATGAGCTTTCTCCTTTTGCTGTATGTATTGATATGCGGAGAGCGCCGCTTTCACCGCATCCCCCACAGAAATATTATTTTGCTTATACATTTCGTCCGTTACATCCCCAGCTGCCCAAATGCCGTCTTTCGAAGTTGCCGCTGTTTTGTGATCAATGGTTATCTCGCCGTATTTGTTCTTCTCTACCAAGTCTCCCAAAAACTCCGAGTTCGGAACCGCGCCGATCTCCACAAAAATACCGGTAACATCCAGTGTTTTTTCTTCTCCGCTCACTTTGTCTTTGTATTTTAGCCCTGTAACAAATTTATCCCCAATGACTTCAAGTGTTTGTGCATTTGTTATCGCTCCCTTAAATTTGTCTGATTTTTTTATTGCTTCAAATGTTATGGGGTCTCCTTTAATGGTGTCCGCGTATTCTAAAAGATAAATCTCGGACGCATACGGAATAAGATCACGGACCGCTTCAAGTCCCGCATTTCCTCCGCCGACAACCGCAACTTTCTGTCCCGCAAATACCGGCGCATCACATGTGGAACAATACGCCACTCCCTTGCCATTAAATTCTTCTTCCCCGGGAATGCCGAGCTTGCGCCTCCGCGAACCGCTGGTAACGATAATGGTATGCGTATCGTATGAGCCTTTGTCTGTCGTTACCTTAAACCCGCCTTCTATTTCTTCCACTTTCTCTGCCCGCTCCGTTTTGATATCAATGCCCTCCTGAGCACGCGCGTGCTTTTCAAGATTTGAGGCAAGCTCCGAACCGGGAATGCTTACAGTCCCTATCCAGTTAAAAATTTCCGCAGAGACTGCCGATTGCCCGCCGAATGATTCGGCGATGGTGAGTGTTTTTAATTTTTTGCGTGCCGCATACACCGTTGCCGCAACCCCTCCGGGACCTCCGCCGATAACTATTGTGTCGTACATATAAAAAATGGACTTAATAAATAATGAGTCTTTCTATTATACAAGATATGCTGGCCTAGAGAAAATCTAAGAGACTTTTTTCGTATTGAAGCGGCTCAAGCAAACGGTACCCCCACGAAATAAACAGCGCAAATTTATCAAGTATAAGCAAAAATCCTATGAGAACAAGAAATGCCCCTGCAATCCATGAGATAATGAAGAGCATCTTTTGGGATTTCTCTATCCAACGCGCGGCACGACTGTATGCAAGAGATACAATCATAAACGGCACCGCAAGCCCTGCCGAAAATACCAACAGCAACACGCCGCCAGAAAATGCCGTTGTCTGTGTTCCTGCAAGAATAAGAATAGAACCAAGAACCGGACCCACGCAGGGCGTCCATCCGAATGCAAACGCACTACCCACGAGCAAGGAACTGAACGGACTCCCGGGACGGAACCATCTTCCTACGCCAAACGAATGCTTCTGGGCAAGTTGCGGGAATGGGATTGCACCCAACAAAAATAACCCGAAAACAATAATAAGCGCCCCGCCGATACGCGAAAGCAAAATACGTGAAGCCCCCAAGAATGCGGATCCTAAAAATCCTACAAGCACCCCAAACGCGATAAAAATAAGACTAAAGCCAGCGACATACGCGATGCTGTTTATAAATATTTTTCTTCTCCGCGCACCTGACGAGAGCTCCTCCTTACCCGAAGACACCCCGCTTATAAAGCCGATGTACGCCGGAATGAGCGGCAATGTACAAGGCGCAAGAAATGTAACAAGCCCCGCGATAAACGCAGGCACAAGAAGCGCTCCGAAATCATACATATTCCATAGTACCACGCCGTAAACGGCTCACACCCCGTGTGAGCCGTTTACTAAGGCTTTGCCACAATGCGCAGTATGCCCTATCCAGCTACCACCCGCGGCAAAATAAAAAAACCGCCCCGTTTCTTAGAAGAAGCGATTCGGTTTTTTGTTGTGGACCCGCGGAGAATCGAACTCCGGCCTACCGGATGCAAACCGGTCGTTTTACCACTGAACTACGGGCCCGCATGAAATCATTTTGCACGGTTTTCTGTGCCCTGTCAAAAGAAAAGCCCACACCGTGGGCCTTTGTATCGAATGTATTACGAAAAATAAAAAAGTGCAGACACGCTATCACGCAAACGGGATAAACAACGGATACCCCATCATCACAAGCACCCCATCTTCGTAAATCTCAAAATACGGCATGGGCCCGCCCTCCTGTTCTTCGTGACAGATATACAGCTGCCCCTCCTCTAAATCTCCTCGTGACACGGTTGCGTCGCTCACGCGGACCCCTAAATCTCTTCCTTTCATGAGAACCTCCTCACAGCATTGATTCATATTATAGAATAGCATCCGCATACTCTCCATTTCAAAATAAAAAGCGAGGCAAAAGCCCCGCTTTAAAATGCCTTTTTAAATACAAACATAATAATCTGTGTATGCATTTGTTCTTTTGGAGCGAAATAATAAGATTATTTTTGAAAAAATCAACCACGCCGCATCCATCAAATGATTGACAAAGATATTAAAAAATTATATAATCCATTCTAAATAGGTTCACTTCTTTAAAACGCTTACAATAAGGAGGTAATTATATGAGCAAAGAAACACCACAAGCTTATATAGAAGATGACGCAGAAGAAAAAAAACCTCCCTTCGAGATAACCATCTCCGAACACGGAAACGAAAAAGTGCTTCACATCACAAATCCAGGCTGGAAAGAAACTCAGACATTTGAGTCTCATTTTCCTAAAGACGGAGTTCCGCTTTTTGACTTGGAAACAAAAAAGCTGAAAGAAACATTTTCACCGGAAGAAATCAGGGGGCTGTATGAACATTTTTTAAGCAAAAACCCTTCGTATGACTCACTGATAAAAATGCATGGGCTAAGTTCGATCGCTGAGTTTTCAAGAATGAAAAAGAATGAACAGGAGCTGATGATTCAATTCCTTAACGCAGGACATACGAAAGACGATGCAAAGCGTCTTGCATGCATGCCGGAAGCGGAACGGGCAAAAGAACTCGGGAAGGAGAAATGATATGCGTCATATCTTTACCACGTAAAAAGAGCTCCAATGTATCGGAGCTCTTTTGCTTTTCATTTATATATATCCGGGATCGTGATACACGCCGTATGCATTACGGAAGACATCACTAATCTCCCCTACAGTAGCGTAGACACGCACAGCGTCAACAATCAACGGGATAAGGTTTTCTTTTTTTTCTGCAGACCGCTGGATGGCGTTGAGAGCTTTCTTTACCTGCCTACTGCTCCGCTCCTTTTTTACTGCACGAAGCCGCGCCATCTGCTGGCGCTCAATACTTTCATCCACTTTGTGTAACGGAATAGAACGGACTTCTTCGGTGACATACTTATTCACCCCAACGACAACTTTTTCACCCGCATTCTTTTTTCGCTCATACTCATACGCTGCGTTTGCAATTTCTTTCTGCGGGAATCCCTGCTCTATCGCCCGGATCATCCCGCCCATCTCGTCTATCTTTTCGATATATGCATACGCCTCTTCTGCGATACGGTCGGTCATGTGTTCTACCGCGTAACTCCCCGCAAGCGGATCTATTAAGTTGGGTACGCCTGTCTCCTCAGCAATTATCTGCTGGGTGCGAAGCGCGACGGTTACCGCTTCTTGGGTAGGAAGTGACAGCGTTTCGTCCATAGAATTTGTATGAAGCGACTGCGTCCCTCCGAGCACTCCCGCAAGCGCCTGAAGCGCGACGCGCGCTACATTATTCACTGGCTGTTGCGCGGTAAGCGTAACGCCGGCAGTCTGTGCGTGTGTCCGGAGCATCATTGACTTTGGAAGCTTCGCGCCAAAACGGTATTTCATAATTTCGGCCCACATGCGCCGCGCTGCCCTGAACTTTGCTATTTCTTCAAAGAAACTATTATGCACATCAAAAAAGAATGATAGCTGGGGAGCAAAGCTATCTACAGGCATGCCGCGATGCATGCACTCGTCCACATAACAGATGCCATCAGCAAGCGTAAACGCAAGCTCTTGCGCCGCAGTAGATCCCGCTTCGCGTATGTGGTAGCCGGAAATAGAAACCGGGTGCCACCGCGGAGCATTCTTCGCGCAAAATTCTATCGTATCTACGACAAGTCTTACTGAAGGTGCCGGCGGACATATCCATTCGCGCTGCGCAATAAATTCCTTTAGCATATCGTTTTGGAGTGTCCCGCCAAGCGCCGTCCATGGAATGCCGCGTTTTTCAGCAACCGCAAGATACATAGCAAACACAATAGTAGCGGTTGCGTTAATGGTCATTGATACGGTCACCTGATCGAGCGGTATGTTGTTGAATAGCTCCTCAACATCCGCAAGAGAAGAGACCGAAACGCCCTCCTTGCCAACTTCGCCCCGCGACATATCGTGGTCAGCATCATAGCCCATAAGCGTAGGCATATCAAACGCAGTTGAAAGTCCCGTTTGCCCTTCTTTCAAGAGATGACGGAACCGTTCGTTTGTATCTTTTGGAGAGCCGAATCCCGCAAACTGCCGCATAGTCCAGAGCTTGCCGCGGTACATTGTGGCATAGACTCCCCGCGTGTATGGGAAACTGCCCGGTATTTCTTTGTCTTTGCCGACAATATAGCCTTTTTCTCGTATGTCGTTTTTCATGCGATTCTCCTTATAGTGCTCGCGTTTCCATCTCTTCGTGCTTGCAGGCATACCGGTAACATGTACCAATCCATCGTTGCGTGCCCCGCATCTCATTTATCAAAGAATTAACCGGTCGCCAATAAAATGATTCCTTGCCACACTTTGGACAGAATTCTCCGGTGTGCCACGCATCAAAGCGCTTTAATATCCATATACCCAAACTCGAAAGCTCCCATATCGCCCGAAAGCAAAGCACAAAAGCCGAAAAAACAACCCCAAAGAGAACGAATAGTGTCCAGCTGCATACAAGCACAAGCTTGTTGGCTATATCCATATCTTTTCCTCCCGCATCTATGTTAAAAATCCGCACATATGATACCATACAATATATGCTTAGTAAATCTCGCACATCGCCAAAAGATGTCTTTGTGCATCTCTTAATGATAGGAACACTCTACGCGAGCGTTATAAGTTTTATTGCGCTATGGTTCCAATACATCAATTATTATTTTCCGGATGTGCTTGATTACGCAGGCGCTCTGCCGGGGGCCGCACGGAGTGCTATGGCAACGCTCATTATCGTCTTCCCTGTTTTTCTTTTTCTTTCTCATCTTTTGCAGAACGAATTTAAAGCGCATGCCGAAAAATCAAAATCGCGCCTTCGTAAATGGCTTTTATCGTTTACTTTATTTGTCGCCGCAATTGTTATTATCGTTGACCTAGTAACACTCATCCAAAGTTTTCTTGCGGGAGAATTAACCAGCCGCTTTCTTTTAAAAAATCTCATTGTGCTCATTGTTACCGGCGTTATCTTTGGATATTATCTACGCCAGCTACGGAAAGAAAAATCTGCCCTCTCCAAACGGGAACGCGTATTTGTGTGGGCGGTATCGATTTCCGTGATCTGTTCGGTTGCGTTCGGATTTTTCATCGTAGGCTCGCCTGCTACCCAGCGCGTAGTTCAGCTAGACCAAGAACGTATCTGGAATCTCCAAACGCTCCAATCCCAAATCGTATTTTACTACCAGCAAAAGGGTGTGCTGCCCGAAACTCTTGCTTTGCTCCGGGACGATATTTCGGGATTCGTTCCCCCGCATGATCCGGAAAGCGGTGAAGCGTACGAATACCAAAAGGCAGACGAACTCTCTTTTATGCTCTGCGCAGACTTTAAGATTGAAAATATGGTTTCAAGCAAAGTATCATCTCGCTACATAAGCTCTTTTGATAATTGGGATCATGGGGTAGGATATACTTGTTTTACCCGGACTATCGACCCTGAGCTCTATCCGGTACGGGAACGGTAAAAGCAGACGTTCTTTGTCATATATACAGAAAAGGAGGTGCACATACTATGAGCGAGCGCCTGTCCATCGCGGCTATTCTTGCAGTGCCTATCGACAAAGATGACGATTCTTTAAATGTCACTCTGCAAGTGCTGACATTTACATCTTCTTCGCCCGAAGAATCAGATGATATTATAGATCAATACATAGGAACATTGTTTTCTCCGGTCGCCTGGACCGTTACAAAAGCATCGTCGCAGTTTTCTTATCCGGACATACAAAACACACTCGCAGAGTTAAAGTATGCGCGGATATTTTCTGCTGGATTGGTGCTTATGCTCCCGCAAACAGCAGAAACAAAATATCACCTCTCTGCCTTGCTTTTATACGCAACATCAGAACAACAAGCAAAAACCGCAGCTCTCTCGCATGCTGCCGAACATTTTCCGCTCTTTGAGGACTTTGTACTGAAAATGGAAGAACTGCCCTCCGACATATACGAGCGTATTAAAACATCAAACGCGCAATAACATCCCGTATATACTGCGGGATTTTTTATCGGGAAATAATTCTGTCTATATTACTTTCTATATCACCCGGAAATACTCCGCGCTTTACAGCAATCTGTGCGTTAAATGCTGATATTCTCTGCTGTATTTCGTTAGCAATAGTAATATTTTGTTCGCGATCCAGAATAAAGCGCCCCGTGCGTGTCTCTACTTCGTCAGCAAACACAAGATACTCTTCATATTCAGAAAGCATCATGCGGGCAATCTCTTCCTGTCCTTCCCCTAGCCGATCAAATGCGGCAATCCTGCTCTCCGCTCCCGCAAACAGTACATCAAGAACAAACTCCGGATCAATCGGTATCATGTTGCGTGATAGCGATATCTGGACGCCTATCAGCTGCTCCTTTAATGCATGTATAGTCCCCCCGACTTCACCCGACGGATACTTCGGTGAGCGCTGAATCTCGTCAAATGACTCAAGTGCTCGGGTAATGTCATTAGATAAGAGAACTAAAAATTCTTTTGAAGGCGATTCCTCATGCAGTGCGGCAGACGCAAGCACAGCAAACAGGTCTTTTATATGCCCGGTGATAATCGCGGTTTCATATTGACGGCCGCGTTCTACTTCTATTTTTAGTCTTGCAAGCCGTTCCCGGATAGACGCAAAACCCAGCTCCGATGCTATAAGCGCGTCGGCATCTGCGGTTTCAAACAACAAACGCTTTTGGCGTTTCCGATCCTCTTCAAAAGACATCTCAATAGAAACGCGCATCTCTTCGGAAACCGTATCGAGTACCTCCTCGAACACGACAAAATGCTTTGCTACAGATTCGAGAAGCGCAACACGCGCCATCGCAGTATGCTCGCGGTCAACTTCTGTTTCCGCTTTTTGTACATAAGAATCAAACGCTGCTATTGTGTCTTCTGTTTTTTGATGGCGTTCGCCGGCAAGTACTGACGCTTCGCTCAACCGTTCTTCGGCAAGAATAATAAAGCGTGTTATTTTTGCTTCTCTCCCAAATGTAAAAATCGTTCCTATTGATTCCCCCATCCGCTCAAATATATAGAGCGGGTTTTTTGCGGTCATCCCCGCAGATGGTAACACCGAAAATTGCGCATACGCAATCACGGCGCACAAACACCCGGCACAGATGCCATACACATATCTCATATTTTTCATTATAGAGAATTTGCGCGCCAAAGAAAAAACCTTCCCCCAAAAGAGAAGGTTATTGGATATAATTCAGAATGACGATGTCGTTTACATATTCTGCCCGTATCCCGAGCCGCTGCGCCTCTCCGCGCTCCCAGGTGGCACCCATTGATGTCTGCCAATTCGGCATAAAATACATCCGGTATATAAACCCTGACTCAAATATGGGCCGATAAAACTCTTCGAGCAGCTGTATCCCGCCTTTATACGACGGCCAGGTCTTCATTTTGAATAATTTATTTTCAAAAAACATCTGGCTGAATATCCTTACTCTTTCGTCACGAAGCGCGTCTATCACCGCATGAAACCGTTCGAGATTCTTTTCTACTGAACCCGAACCGCCCGTCGATATCGGACCACACACCATGCTAATTGGCCGGGGCATCTGCCGGAGCACGCGGAGCGCAACATCTGCAAGATCGCTGAATGTTTGCGCGCGTTCTATATCTTCCAAGTCTTTTACATGCGCATGGATGTCCATAAGCGACCTCCTATTTTGCGTAGAAATTTTACATACAGTAGTATATACTGAACCTATGCTGGACATCAAATTTATACGAGAAAACCCCGATATCATAAAAGAAGCTGCGCGCAAAAAGCGTGTAGATTTTAATGTGTCCAAACTCATTGACCTGGATAAAAAACGGCGCGAATCGCTAACCGAAGTGGAAAAACTCCGCTCACTCCAGAACAAAGCATCCGACACCGTAGCGCACATTGATGACGAAACAAAAAAGAAAGCGGCAATTGAGGACCTCCGCGAGATAAAAGAAAAACTTACAAAAAAAGAAACTGAACTTAAAAAAATAGCGCCCGAATGGGAAAAACTGATGTACGATGTTCCAAATATTCCCGATCTCTCCGTACCCGAAGGCGCAACTGACGAAGAAAATACAGAAGTACGCAAAAGCACCGAACCAAAACCATTTGATTTTACCCCAAAAACACATGTTGACCTCCTGGAATCACTTAACCTCGCTGATCTTGAGCGTGGCACGAAAGTGTCGGGCTTCCGAGGATATTTTTTAAAGAACGAGGCAAGTCTGCTGTCGCTTGCACTTTGGCAATTTACGATGGCGCACATGACAAAAAAGGGATACGAGCCCATATTCACCCCCGCCCTCGTACGCGAAGAAAATCTCATTGGTACCGGGCATTTTCCGCAAGCGCGGGAGGATGTTTACAAGCTTGCCGATGATAACTTGTACCTTGCAGCAACCGCAGAGGTCCCGCTTATGGGATATTATCGCGATGAAATACTTGAAGAAAACATATTACCGAAAAAATTCATTGCATTCTCTCCCTGTTATCGGCGCGAGGCGGGTTCGCACGGGAAGGATACAAAAGGCATCTACCGCCTGCATGAATTTTTTAAAGCAGAACAACTGATTTTTGCGCCAAACAACCATGAACAATCCGTAGAACTTCACGAAGAGCTCACCAAAAATGCAGAAGAAGTGCTGCAAACGCTTGAACTGCCGTACCGCGTTGTCACGGTTGTCGCAGGCCAATTAGGCCGTGCGCATGTGAAAACTTACGATCTTGAGGTATGGATACCATCCGAAAAACGCTACCGCGAATCGCATTCGTCTTCGTATTATCATGACTTCCAGACGCGGCGGCTGAATATCCGCTATCGTGATAAGAACGGCGAGACTCGGTTTTGCCACTCGCTTAACAACACCGCTATCGCAACACCGCGCATTCTCATCTCGATACTTGAAAACTATCAGCAAAAAGATGGGAGCGTCCGCATCCCCTCGGTGCTTCAAGAATATATAGGGAAGGATACAATCCGTCCATAATCGCTTACAAAAGGCCCGCGTGTATGAGAAAAGACCCCCTCCGCCGGTCACGGCGCCTGAAACGAAATAGATTTTTTGGACGTCTCGTATTCGTAAGCGGCGGGATATTTGTGTTTGGAGCGCTAATCGTGGGATTTTTCCATATCCCCTATTTCTCCATAGCCGATATTTCCACTGAAGGCGTACGGACACTCCCAGAAGAAAATATCCAGCATGCCATACGCGCGCACCTTCAAGAAAAAACCTGGGGCATTCTTCCCCACAAGAATTTTTTTGTTTTTCTCCTCACCGTCCCCCGTCTGGAACAAACGCTTATGCAGGAGTTCCCGAAAATAGAATCCTTAACAATAAAAAAGCGCCCACCTCATGCTGTTGCCATATCATTTGCAGAGCGATCCATTTGGGCAACGCTTTGTAAAGCATCGTCATGCTTCTACCTTGATAAAGGAGGATTTGTATTCGGAAAATCATCACGCATTTCGGGCTCCCTTTTCTTCGCGATAGAAGACATGCGCGACACTAACTATGATGTGGGGGCATACATTATCGCGCCGGAAAAATTGCAGAGCATCCAAACGCTCCTGGAGCGCATAGAAACAGTATCGGGGGCCTCTTTCGAAACGCTAACGCTTTCAGGGTCAGACGACCTTATTGCAAAATACGAAGCAGTTACGAAAGACGGCTGGAGCATTATTTTTGACTCAAAAACAGACACCGGCATCGCCATACAGAATTTTATTTCGGCATACGACGGCCTACTGAAACAAGATCTCGCGGGCCTGGAATACATAGATCTCCGGCTTGAGAACAAGATATTTTATAAATATAGAGATTAAAGGTATATTTATACAACCACATTAACATCTCTTAGGTACGGTTATACAATTTTTTTAGTTTTATAAGCCCTCGATGCACTTGCACGGCAACAGCGTTTCTTGACTGTCCAGTGATTAGAGATATTTCTTTAAGGGAAAGATCTTGCGCATATCGCATACGCATCACTTTCTCGTACTTTGTAGGAAGGTATTGAATGAGGAGCAATACTGCTTTGCCGTCAAAAAAATTAAAAATGCGTTCAAAATGGTTAAAACTGGGCTCAAACCCTTTTTCGAGGAGAGCATCGAGTGAGGATGTTTTGCGCTTACGATATTCATCTATAATGAGCTGGTTCAGGATGTGATATAAAAATGGCTTCATCAAATCAACCTTCCCGCCTTTGACGAGATACGCCCAGGTTTTTGTAAAGGTGTTCTGGACCAAATCTTGACCAGTCGCATGGTTATGTGTCTTAAAAAAGGCATATGAATTCATGCCTCGCTCATAGTCGTGGTGTGCTGCAGTCAAGACTCCTCCTCGTTCAATTTTTTGCTTCGGGGTCATCATACAAGTTAAGCCGAGTATAAGGTCATTCCATTACAGAACTATTACAGAGACTCGATAATACTTAAGAATATCGGTAAATCAAGCGCAGATATCGTCTTGTGTGGATTTCTACCTATCACAGAAGCATTACAGCAATACCTAGTCAATGAAGATACACTCTGGCATTGAGTGTAGCACGCATACATCTTTATAGCGAGCCTTTGTAACAACATCGGCTTTCTGGCGGCATCTGCTGTATGGGAAAAAATAAAAAAACCGCAGAACAAGCACATGCCAAAATCGGAGTTGACTTCGTAAGTCATTTTTGGGAAAAGAGCTGGACATACATTAAGACCGTGGTCGATGTTGTGCGCGAGCCAGTCCTGATTTTAGATAAAAATTTTCGCGTGATGTCTGCTAACGAGTCTTTCTATCGAGTGTTTCAGGTTGATCCAAAAGACACTGAACAAAAAAATGTGTATGAGCTGGGAAACGGACAGTGGAATATTCCTGCTTTACGGAAACTACTCGAAGATATTCTACCCAAAAATACATTTTTCAAGGGATTTGAAGTTACTCATGAGTTTCCTTCGATCGGTCACAAGACCATGATTTTAAACGCCCGCCAAATTCATGTGAAAGAGGACGCCTCTTTTCCGCAAATCATACTTCTTGCCATGGAAGATGTCACAGAAATGATGGGCGTTGCTGAAATGCTTGCCCACCACACAAAACAGTTTGAGATAAAAACCGGGGAACGCATTGAGAATTTGGAAATCCATATCAAAAAACTTGAGAAAGAGGTCAACGAACTCAAAAATAAGTCTCAAGACCGATAGAAAGGTAGTTGTAATGATGGCTGTAATAGGACGGTGCTCGGATCGGCATTATACATGTAGAGATTAAACATAAAGGTCGATTGTGTAAAACGCCTCAATAATCTCTGAAATTAGTATAAACAATAAGCATATGAACAAAACAATGAATCTAGAAAAAAATATGTCGCGCTTCGGCCTCCTCTCTAGTGTAACTGTAATGGCAATATTTGCCGTCATGTTTATCGGAATTCAAAATACCTCCGCCGCGATAACAAGTCAGTTAGATATGGGCGATCACGGCCCAGAAGTTACTGAACTTCAGACATACCTCGCGACAAATGCGAGCATCTATCCCGAAGGGCTGGTCACTGGATATTTCGGTCAGCTTACCAAAGCTGCGGTAGAGAGATTCCAGACAGCACAGGGAATTATTTCCCAAGGCACACCAGCAACAACTGGGTACGGCCGCGTTGGACCGTTGACGCAAGCTGCCATTAATACAAAGCTAGCGAATAGCGGAAATCCTAATCCTAGTGGAGATGTGCATGCTCCCACAATCAGGAGTGTGGATGTAAACACCGACAACAATGGTTCATCCATAACCTGGACTGCAAGCGAAGCCTCCATGGGAAAAGTCTACTACAGCACATCGCCAATCAACATAAGCAATACATTTGATTCAACGGGTGTATTCTCAGGCGAGCCTGTAGTAAGTGGGACTCTAGCTCAGTACGATGGTCTTGCTCGCGTCACTCACACAGTAAACATCAATAATCTCACACCGAATACAACATACTTCTATTTGGTGGTGGTATTTGATTCATCAAAAAACGTGAGTATTACATCGCCAGCTTCTTTCCGCACAACGCAATAATTGACCCGGAAAATAAAATTCAGGAAGCTGGAAACAAAATCCACACCATACAAACGAAACTCCAGCGACTTCGGAAGCGGCGCGAATGCCCTGCAAAATCAGTGGACGGCTGTTCTAGCCGTCCACGACCTGGCTCTCAAAAACCTAAAAGTTTTGTGTTGGTGGGCGCGGAAGGAATCGAACCTTCCACCTCTGTCTTATCAGGACAGCGTTCTACCACTGAACTACGCGCCCAAAAGAATATACAGTATATAATAGTGTCGTTCTTTTATTTTTTCAATAGAAATACTGATGCGGGAAAATCCAGTGAAGAAAAAGAAAAGATATAAGATACTCAAAAACGGTAAATTTATAGAAAGTACTACGCCGGGGAAATACGCGGGATGGGCTCCCAGAAAAATATTCGGGAGAATGGACTGCGAATCGGGCATGCGAATGCTTAAAAAGAATCGCGTGTTTTTGCATACCTATGAAGAAACAATTGCGCAGGACTACCACTCATGCAAAAAATGCAGACCGACACCAGACGATGCCTATTAAAAATAATCCCCTCACCTAGAAGGAGGGGGATTTTGTTCAATCTTGTAGCACGCCTTGCATATCCGGCAAATATTTTTGGAACGCTTCAAATAACTTTTTTGCGTTCCTGTCGTGGCGTAACCACGCCTGATACATCTGCGGAAAATAGCGAGTATATGCGGTATCTAATACTAATCCCGCGTTATTAAACACATTGGGGCATTGATTGAATGTTTTTGGCGGAGGAGTGATAGATGAACACTCATTACGCAGAAGATAAAAAAATCCTGCTTTGCGGGTAGTTGCCTCTTCCTCAGTAATGGCAGAATAGCGGTATTCTTTATACAGTAAATCCAGCTTTTCATAGTACTTATTAACGATAAGTGCTTTTTGCAAAAAGAGTGTGGGCTCAAGTAGCAAGTCCTGGTATATTCGTGAATCTTCTCCGTATGTTTCCCGGGCAAAGTCTATAGCCATAGCCATGGCCATCATGGTTGCGGCGGCTTCATCTATATCAGGCTTTTTTCTTGCCTCTTCGGGAATCTCTTCGTGATAGTCCTCGTGGAACACGACAAATATGAACCGCTCAAGGGTACTTTCAAGAAGCGACCTCGTGACCGGTGTGTTGTTGCGCGCGATTGCTTCTACCCGATATACAAAAATATCGTTTTCCGAAACATCAAAACCGCATCCCTTTTCTGTTCCTCTCATAAAACTCATCCCAAAATAGGTCCGCGGCAGAGAAAATTTTCCCGTAGCGTAGCATAAGTAATATGCGTCTTGAGAGCTATTATTTTGGAAATTTCTTCCGCTTTTGCGAAAGCCTATCTTGCGCTCAAACGCTTTTAATTCTTCCAATACGCTGTCGCGCGAAGAACCCTCAGAAACATCCGCCGCGTACGCCGTGCCATAAGAGAACAGGAGATACGCAAAAACGGATATGCATAATAAAAGAAACAGCGCCCTCTGTAGTAAAATATCCATGCTCATTCAGCACTCCTTGTGAATGTCCTTCATCACAAGCATATATTAAAGCTCCCGCATCAACAACACCCCCAACTCTGCGCATAAGCACTTATGTGTGGGGTTGACTTTAAAGCCTTTCTTTGCTATAATGGCGAACATGGTAGTATGGTCGAACTACTGCATTGAATGAAAATTCCAATAAGCAATTAATCCTTACGATTATATGGCTAAGAACTTAGATCAGGATTTTCTCGAATTTGTTGTAAAGTCGCTTGTTGACAATCCTTCGGATGTCAAAGTTGAGCGCAAGGTTGATGAAATGGGAGTTCTTTTAACCCTTCACATCAATGCTGCGGACATGGGTAAAATCCTTGGCCGCCAAGGAAACACAGCAAAGTCTATCCGGACACTCTTGCGAATCGTGGGCCTTAAAAATAATGCCCGCGTAAACCTCAAGATTGCCGAGCCGGAAGGAGGAAAGGGTCCTCGAGCAACCCGAGAAACATCCATGGACGAAGTAATGGACGACTTGAAGCTCTAACTTGTCCAAACACCCTTTGAAAGCGTCTTAGAACAACCTATTACTTTTCTAAAGTAATCAAAAAAACAAAAATCCCTCGCACCACGCAAGGGATTTTTGTTTATAGATGCAATATACTAAACATATGCGATTCGATATCATCACCATCTTTCCAAGACTATTTGATCCGTACATACACGAGTCTATATTGAAGCGCGCGCAAAAAAAGAAGCTTGTGGACATTCGCCTGCATGACCTGCGCGATTTTACAAAAGATACACACAAAAAAGTAGACGACAAGGCATACGGAGGCGGTCCCGGCATGGTACTCAAAGCGGAACCGATACTCAAAGCAGTCATAAAAGCCGCGCAAAAAAATAAAAAGCCTCTTGTTATTTTTACCTCAGCTACGGGGAAGCAATTTAACGCGGAACTCGCGAAAAAACTCTCAAAACAAAAACAACTCATTATTATCGCGGGCCGTTACGAAGGCATTGATGAGCGCGCAAAAAAAGCACTTCGTACATACTACACGGTGCAAGAAATATCAGCCGGGCCATATGTGCTTACCGGCGGTGAATTGCCCGCTCTTATACTGATAGACGCTATAAGCCGTCACATTCCCGGCGTACTTGGGAAAAACGAATCAATAGAAGAAACGCGAGGCGGCATCGGCATCCCCGCTTATACCCGCCCCGAAGCATTTATATTCAAAAAAAAGCCGTATCAAGTTCCGAATATACTCCTTTCGGGTGACCATAAAAAGATACACGAATGGAGAAAAAGGCACATAAAACGCCCCACAAACATTGACAAGAGATAAAAAATGGGATAAAATCTCTTACAAATATTAACAACCCAAACAAGGAGGTGATGAGAATGAAAAAATTGCTTTCTCTCGCTTTCCTCTTATTCTTTTCGCTGTGTTTTGCGAGTAAAAGCAACGCCACCGCCATTATAGGCATTATTGGTGAAAACGGAACTATGTATATGGGCGCAGATGATGCCCTCACCGCAGGCACTGCGATCATCCGTCACAAAAATCAAAAAATATTTGTTTTAAAAAATGGCGAAGAAGGGCAAGAACCTCTCATTATCGGTTCATCCGGCTCAGCAAGGAAGGGACAGCTCATAGAATATATGCCTATCCCAAAACACGACCCCAAACAAAGTACGCATCAATATATAACCATAACACTCACGGAAGCCATCAAGAAAACATTACGAGAAAACAATGAATTAATCATCGAAGCAGACGGAACGGTAAGACAGAGCGGACTCATTCTTGTTGCCTACAAAGGAAAACTGTTCCGTATCGGAGTCGCGTTCAGCGTCACTGAACAGCCAGGTTACGCCGCGATTGGTTCGGGGGCTGCATACTGTCTCGGCTCGCTTGAAACCACAAACTATATAGCCTCACTTGGACCAGCGGAACGGATACTGCTCGGGTTGCGTGCCGCATCTGCGCGCGTCACTACAGTGGTTCCTCCATTCCATATATTTATTGTGGATTCGGCAGGCGTTATAGAAACACACACGATAAAGGAATAAGAGAAAACCTAAATCCCGCAAGGCACACCACCCTGCGGGATTTTTTTACCCACATTAAGGGAAAGTAAACGGCTCACACCCCCGTGTGAGCCGTTTAGCACAGGACCTCGTTTACCCCCGCGAATCTGCAGGGTATACTAATATATATGCTCTGGATACCAATCGCGGTCAGCGCGTATTTTTTTCTGGCACTTGTAGCTATAGTAGACAAAAAACTCCTCACAAATAGGGTCCCCGAGCCTATCTCATATGCATTTTATGTGGGTCTTTTGAATATCGTTACCCTTATCCTGGTACCCTTCGGATTCACTATTCTTGACGGTCCTCTCCTCCTTTTTGCGCTTACCGCAGGGTTTTCATTTGTTATTGCTATTTATTTTTTATACACGACGCTCCGCCATTCTGAAGCATCGCGCGCGATACCGCTTATCGGCGCAACAACGCCGCTTTTCATATTATTTTTTACGACAGTTCTCTCAAAAACCCACCTTACCATCTATGAGTTCTCTGCAATCGGCCTTTTTATCGCGGGAGGGCTTTTTCTTTCCATCCAACAAAACCACGCTGACCCGCTTTTCCGGATAACTCATGACCAAGTAAACATCAAAGTTGTTGTGCCCGGAATCCTCGCGGCATTCTTTTTTGCATGCTCTTTTTTTCTCACCGAAGAAGTCTTTAATCATTCTACATTCATCTCCGCGTTCATCTGGATGCGCCTAGGGAATGTTATCGCCGCAATCTTCATATTTACTTTGCCAAGCGCGCGAAGAGTAATTTTGCACACATCACGCAAACTCCTCCCCTCCTCAAAAACGATATTCCTTGCGAACCAAGTGCTTGGCGGAACCGGAAATATTCTTCTTAACATTGCCATTTTTCTCGGACCGGTAGCAGTGATCAATGCCATGCAGGGTGTTGAGTATTTCTTCATTTTCTTGATAGCGCTTTTCCTCACCGCATTTTACCCACGGATACTACGCGAATCCATAAGTCCACGCGCTCTTTTAGGCAAACTGGCTGGGATATTCTTTATCGCAGCAGGCTTTGTGCTCCTCTTTCTCCAATAATATGGGATATATAAAAACACACAAGATACTTACAATAGTGGGACTCTTCTTTTTTTTGTTGCTCATTGTGTATAGCGTGCTTGCGGCGTTTACCCCCGTTAAAAAAACAAAAGCATACGGCATCACCTTTTCTGCGTTTTATGCCGAACGGTTCGGCATCGATTGGAAGGAGGCATACACCGCCATCCTTGATGACCTTGGCGCCCGCAATATCCGCCTGTCCGCATATTGGAACGAAGTAGAACCCATAGAAAATGTATTTGATTTTTCGAATCTTGATTGGCAAATCCAGGAGGCCGAAAGACGAAATGCTCGCATCATTCTTGCTATCGGAAAAAAACTCCCTCGCTGGCCGGAGTGCCACGTTCCCGAATGGATAGAGGAGCTTGCTCCCGAAGACCGGCACGAAAAACTTCTGCACTATATTGCTGAAGTAGTTCTTCGCTATAAAGACTCCTCCGCCATCACTCTTTGGCAAATCGAAAACGAGCCGTTCTTGCCGTTTGGTGAATGCATACATACGACTGAAGAAGAGCTAGAAAACGAGCTCGCGCTCGTGCGCGGACTTGATTCCCGTCCTATACTTTTGAGCGGTTCAGGGGAATTTTCATTATGGACGAAAGAATTGCGGCGCGCTGATGTCTTTGGTTCAACTATGTATCGTACGGTATGGGATGACCGTCTCAAAAGGCATATTACCTACCCATTCCCTGCATCCTGGTATCGCGCGAAACAAACACTCGCGCGCCTATTCGGAGGCAACAAACCGATGCTCGTTATAGAACTACAGGGAGAATCGTGGAACAAAAAAATGACATACGAACTCCCTGTAGAAGCACAATATATATCTATGAACCCCGAACAATTCCAAGCTGTTCTTTCGTACGCCTCGCATACCGGCTTTGATACCTTTTATCTGTGGGGTGTTGAGTGGTGGTATTGGCTTAAAACAACACAAAATGACCCGCGTATGTGGGACATTGCAAAAACAGCTCTAAGCTCTGTCCGATAGAGCCTCCTTTATATAAAAGAGAGGAGAACTACCAAAATGGCGCTCGTATAATACTGAACTGGAAATGGACCTATCCAGCGTTTATGCCACGGGATATAGCGCGGGTTGAACTTTCTTATACCGTAATGAGGATTGAAAACAAACCACAAAAAATCTTCGAGGACCCAGAATATCAAAAAGCCGGTTAGAATGTCTGCCTCTAAAGAAATACTCCATGCAACATCCCAAAAGAGCGGTCCATGGTACGCAGTGAGCACAAACGCCCAAAAAGCTATATGATAGCCGGTCACGTCACTTTGGTTAAATAATAGGCGAAACATCTTCCCATGCCATTTCTTGGGATTTGAACGCCATGTAGGAAGATTTTTTGCCCAGCCCGCAGAACCTTCTATTTGAATTTCTAACAGCGCCGCAACAATCGCAGTTATAGCAATGAACAATAAAAACGATGTGGTCATATATCCACTATATCCGTTTTTGGATAACATAGAAAATCTTGTGCACAGGCCTAGGGCTTTAAAGTGAGGTGTGTGCTATATAATAAAAACAAAGGTTGTTTCCCATAAACATAATATTATTTTTTGTATTGTCGTATCTTTTTTACTGATGCGCTTTTATTATTAGCTTTACATGTTCATGAAAAATGTTTTATATAAAACATCTATTTTAAGTACGCTTGGTCTTTTTGTATATGCGCTTTTTTTTGCACAGCATGCATATGCAATTACTCCCTCACAAATCAATGACAGGATCACCGTAAACACAGGAAATACCGAACTCGCACTGAATGTTCGAACAACAGCGAATGGCACAATTACAGGACAGCAATTAACTGGTGCGGTCGGAACCGTTATTGGCGGGCCTCAATCAGTAGGAGTACACACATGGTGGCAGGTCAATTTTGATTCGGGGGTGGACGGATGGGTGGCCTCGGGTTTTACCGAATTAATCTCGCCTCCCACGGTAGATATACAGGTAAACAATAATAACGGGCCTGTGAACATTGAACACAATTCTCCGGCAACCATTAGTTGGTCATCTCAAAATGCTACCTCCTGCACCGCGTCAGGAGCCTGGACAGGACCAAAAAGCGTTTCTGGCTCTGAAGTAATAGAAAACCTTACAACATCAGGTACATTCACGCTCACCTGCACAGGAGCAGGTGGATCAGCAGCTGACAGCGTTACTGTAAACGCAACTGCTCCACCGCCTTCAACAACATTTTCAGCAAATGACCGCGTAGAAGTGACATCAGGACCCCTAAATATTCGAAGCTGTCCAGGAACATCGTGTTCTACACTTGGCACTCAGACAACAGGAGCGCTTGGGACAGTGACTGGAGGAGCAACATATGCAAGCGGATATTATTGGTGGCAGATCAATTTTGATTCTGGAGCAGACGGATGGGCAGTTGAAAATTATTTGGCAAAATATACTGCACC
>PFCO01000006.1:34795-35038 GCA_002772995.1 Candidatus Niyogibacteria bacterium CG10_big_fil_rev_8_21_14_0_10_46_36 | reverse complement strand
ATCCAATCTTCCTGATGTTATCGTCACAGCGCTTTCCTACTCAAATGGCTCATTCACCGCAACCGTAAAGAATCAGGGTTCTGTAGCGGTCTCATCCGGAACGACGATCGGTGTAGGATATTTTGTGAATGGTACACAGCGAACGTGGGGTTCCGTATTGGGGCCTCTCGCAGCAGGAGCATCTGTGAACATTGGAACACAGGGAGGAAGTTATACCATTCCAAGTGGAACACACACCATCAT
>PFCO01000006.1:0-34772 GCA_002772995.1 Candidatus Niyogibacteria bacterium CG10_big_fil_rev_8_21_14_0_10_46_36 | reverse complement strand
ATGATGTAAACCGTTTTGCTGAGTCGAATGAAAACAACAACCAGCTATCACAATCGATCACAATTGGCACCGCAACACCTCCGCCACCCCCAACATCCGCATCAACGCCAGATGCAATAGTTGCACCGAGCGGTGGAGATTTCACTAACATAGGAACAGCTTATTCTTCAGCGTCTTGTGGGGACCTTATACATGTGCGAAATGGAACTTACACGCTTAACTCTATTTTGAGTCTTAATAAAAATTGCACAAACGGAAATGAGATAATCATTCGGAATTACCCAGGAGAAAATCCAAAGATAGCATGCAACAACCCGGCAAGCAGTAACGATGTAAAGCGAGTAGAGGCAAATGGCCAGTACAATGTATGGGACGGCATCGAAATTTCAAATTGTTGGGATGGGTTTAAGGTTCACAATTCAAATAATCAGATCCTTAACTCGAAGATCCATAATAATATTTTCTCGGGCATCGTAATTTCACCATTGAATCCTAACATAAGCGGAATAGTAATACGTGGTAATACACTTGAGGTAAATGGATATGCAGAAAGTGGGAATTGTACAGTGGGTGTAGCTACAAATTGCATAGAGAAAACAAACCCAACAAACGGACAACCGCTAAGCCTTAAGAATGTGCAACAAATCTATTTCAGCAACTCAACCTGCAATAACATAGTGGGAGCTCAGGTTGATAATAATACGATTCGGAATTTTGGAGGTCGCGCATTACAGTTTAACGGCCTAACAGGAGGCAGTGGCTCGCCCTGCAGTTCCAACGGAATAAGAAATATCATCTTCGAGAACAACACAATTTTGAACGGCTCATGGGGCATGTCCTTCTTCTACGGCAGCGGTAATAATATTATTCGAAATAATACATTCGCACTTAACAATTGGCCAAACACAAACGACTCGGAACACACATTTATGGGACTATGGGGGGTGCGAGATACGCAAATTACCGAAAACCAATTCAATTCAAATACAACCGTATGGCCAATCTATTTGTCTGACAGCACTTCCACATGCGGCACAAACAATATCAGCTCAAACACATGGGATACGAATAGCAACACATGGTTCTACAACGGCGGATCAAGAAATGACTTTAGTTCGTCATTCTCAAGCCTAACCGGATGCGACCCAAATGTTATTCAATAACAACGCTTATATATGAGCGTAATCCCCCACAAACCCCGCCGTACGGCGGGTTTTGTTATTGTAAACGCCACCAGCAATCCTGTATTACTATGAATGTATAAAAAGTCGTTGCGGGTAGAGGTCCTGGCATATAGGAGAAGGCCCAATAAGCTTTACACAAGTCCCCTTCCAGGATTTGCAGAATACAGAATATAGCCCCCTTGACCGCTACAAATAAACGATTATAATGGAGACTAGTATGGAATAGCATAGTAGTATATAATTTTTGAATACGCAGTTAACAAGTAAATCCGCTGCTGTCTGAAAAGGCAGTTTTTGTTTTCCAAACAGCAGCGGGCATACTTGCCCGGATACATTAACAACCGAATACCAGAGCAAAAGAAGAAATACGCATTTTCTTTTGTTCCGTTCTATCCGAATTGCATATTCGTATGCAATTCTTTTTAAGAGTTTGATCCTAGCTCAGGATGAACGCTGGCGGCGTGGATAAGGCATGCAAGTCGTGTGGGTTTAGACCCACGGCAAACGGGGTAGTAACACGTAGGTACTTCCCCCGAAGTTAGGCATAACTAGTCGAAAGATTAGATAATACCTAATAGTTCTCGCAAGAGTAAAGGTGTGGCGCAAGCCATACTGCTTCGGGAAAGGCCTGCGGGCTATCAGCTAGTTGGTGAGGTAACGGCTCACCAAGGCTATGACGGCTAGGGGGTGTGAGAGCATGGCCCCCACCAATGGGACTGAGACACGGCCCATACACCTACGGGTGGCTGCAGTCGAGAATATTGCACAATGCGCGAAAGCGTGATGCAGCGACGCCGCGTGCAGGATGAAGGCCTTCGGGCTGTAAACTGCTTTTATGGAGGAGGAACTTTGACGTTACTCCATGAATAAGGGCTTGCTAACCTCGTGCCAGCAGCCGCGGTAATACGAGGGGCCCAAGCGTTATCCGGAATCACTGGGCGTAAAGGGTTCGTAGGGGGTTATATTAGTCCTGTGTTAAAGCCTTCGGCTTAACCGAAGAAATGCATGGGAAACGGTATAACTAGAGGATGTGAGAGGCTGATGGAACTCACGGTGTAGGGGTGAAATCCGTTGATATCGTGGGGAACACCAAATGCGAAGGCAATCAGCTGGCGCATTCCTGACCCTGAGGAACGAAAGTGTGGGTATCGAAAAGGATTAGATACCCTTGTAGTCCACACCCTAAACGATGATAACTAGCTATTGGAAGTATCGACCCTTCCAGTGGCGTAGCTAACGCGTTAAGTTATCCGCCTGGGAATTACGATCGCAAGATTAAAACTCAAAGGAATAGACGGGGACTCGCACAAGCGGTGGAGCATGTGGTTTAATTCGATGACAAGCGAAAAACCTTACCAGGGCTAGAAATTCTAGTGAAGTCACCCCGAAAGGGATGATGTCTCACAAGGACACTAGGACAGGTGCTGCATGGTTGTCGTCAGTTCGTGGTTTGAACTGTTCCCTTAAGTGGGTCAACGAACGCAACCCCCATTGTCTGTTATACATGTCAGACGAGACTGCCCCTCACCAAGCGCGTTTGCAAATGGCAAACGAGCAATAGTTAAATATTTAAACTTTTTTATATTTAAATATAAGCGCGTAAGCGCGTTTGGTGAGGGGAGGAAGGTGGGGATGACGCCAAATCAGCATGGCCCTCGACGCCCTGGGCTACACACATGCTACAATGGCACGCACAAAGGGCCGCGAAGGGGTAACCCGGAGCAAATCCCGCCAAAGTGTGCCTTAGTTCGGATTGAGGTCTGCAACTTGACCTCATGAAGCTGGAATCGCTAGTAATCGCAGATCAGCACGCTGCGGTGAATACGTTCTCGAGTCTTGTACTCACCGCCCGTCACGTCAAGGAAGTCGGGAGCACCCGAAGTTCGCGCTCGTCGCGGCCGAAGGTGAATTCGATAACAGGGACGAAGTCGTAACAAGGCACGGCTAGCGGAAGCTGGTCGTGGATCATTATCTAAACTATTTCCGATATTCATTTGATTTCATCAAAGAAGAATCGGAACAGTTAGGCGATACTTCCTCTGGGAGTAATAGGTGTTGGTCGCGGAGCCTCAAATCGCGACCGGACGGAACAAAAGAAAATGCATATTACAAAAATCCCGCGCACGCGGGATTTTTGTTTTTTGCTTTGCAGCATGTTACGATATGGTTAGATTCGCAATAAAGGCAATCTACAGCCGGCTTGTGCAAAAGGCGCCCTGCTTATGGTAAGCAGTAAGAGCGCCTTTTTTATTTTTCTTAATTGACACATGCTTACATGTTTGTTATATTTGAGACTTGAGGCACGCGTCTGTAAGACGGTGCAGTAATCACAAAAGCGTCCGGGGGACGCTACAAATCAATGAGGGGCAACGCTTACAAAGCGGTTACGCCCCTCTTTTTTTTTATACAAATACCCCCCTAGTGACTAATCCTATGGCAAACGCGATTTTTAGCGGGATTGACAATCTATTGAGATTTAGTACAATAAAGCCAAATTACATAGGCAATACCTATCAGAAAGGAAAGGGCAAGTTAGGCACTACCTGACCCATTCTATCCCTACGTAGGACGGGAGAAGTGTATGCACTCCCCTCCTCTGGAAGAATCGGATCGGTACCCAACTTGCCTTTTTCTGTAAAAGGCAAGTACTGAACATTAAAAATACAACCAACACGGATACAGGGAGGACATCATGAAAGTAACAGAGATAGGAAAATTTCTTTATGATGCTCTGGATAAATTTATCGAAGGACAGGAGGGATTGAAAAAATTCCTCCCGATAAGTTTTCTTGCCAAGGAAAGCATGCTTATCATCGGACCGACAGGAACTGCTAAAACACTATCAAGCGAACTGATAGCGCATGCAACAAGCTTGCGCCTTCACCATGTACAGGGAACAAATGAGATGACCATAAATCAAATCATAGGACCCGCCGTTCTTGTCCGCGAAAAAACCGACCTCGGCCACGGAAAAGAAGAAGAGAAGATATTTGAGAGTTTTGAGCCAGGCTGTTTTCTCCGGTGTGATACGGGTTTCTTTGATGAGATTACGCGCGCACCCGACGAGATTATGAATGTTCTTCTTCCTATTTTAAACGAAGGAAGATACGAATATTTCAATCCGTCAACCAAGAAAGAGGAATGGACCCCCTCTTCCATGCGCCAGCTCATTGCTGCCGCAAATCCGAAAAGCAGATCATCCAAACTGCTTGAAGAACAGGTTATCGACAGATTCTCGCTTGGCGTGTTTTGCAGAAACCTCATATTCAAAAAGAGGTTTAAAAACCTCCGTGAAGCAATGAGACGGTCGCGTACTTGGCCGGAAAACCTTCTGGACGCAGCTCCAAAAGCAAAAGTAAGCAAGGAGGATCTGGACAAGGCATACGAATATATAGGCGGGAGCAGCCCGAAGATCCGGGTTCCGCTTGTTATGACCTGGGCGCTTGTCTCTCTCCTCGACATCGTTATCGAGACCCAGGGATTCCACGAGGAAGATGCGGTGTTAACTGACCGTGCGGCGATTGTAAAGCTCCATAAGCTCTTGCGTGCGCACGCCCTCTTTGAAGGCCGGACTGAGATAGCGTGGGATGATTTTCTTTTCATGTACGGGTACATCACTCACCGAGTAGAAACAAAAGACCAGCGAAAGCAGATAAACCATGTGGTCGACCTCTTTATAGATACGCTGAAACATCATGCGTACACAAAAGAAACAGCAGAATTGCTCGATGAGCTGGACAAGCTAAAAGAAACGGTGGACCATGGCATCGGCCATGATGACCAGCAAAAGGAATTTGAAATGCGCATTGCGGAGATCGAAGCGAAGGCGGAAGCGTTCTTTGCGGAGATAAAATCTCTTTTTGTGACCGCGAAAGACAAGCTCTCGCGGATACACTCGCACGAAGAGCTGCGCGAAGCGACATCCGAAAAGCCGTTTGAAGGAAGCTTTGAGAACAATCCCCCACCCAAACAGGAACAAAAAACTCCTCCGCCCGCAGACAATCTCAAAAACCAGGAACCCCCGAGAAAAAAAGAAAAAAAGGGAGAAGAGCGCCTCACGCCGGAAGACAAAAAGTCCGAAGGGAGACGCGAAAAAGGAGCACCAGATAAAAAAATATCGCTCAATGACTTTTTCCTTGACCAGCAGGAACCTACGGTTGAGCTTTCCACATCGCAGTCAGAAGAAGCAGGCCCGGAAACGGACATCGATATCCAAGGCATAAAAAACTTTGAGACCGCCGAGAGTGTCATGCTCTTCCTTGAAGAGATAGACCGCCTTAAGGATGATTTTCAAGTCCAGAAAAAAAAGACACATCATCGCCGGGGAGAAATATCTTACAGAAAGCCGATAAAAAATCTTGAAGAAATCCGCAAAGCGGAGCCTTCACGAATCCCCGAGTTTATTGACTCGGGAGCGCCAAAACCGCTGGTGAAGGTGCGCACGGTTCCTGAAATCTGCATCATTACCGCAAAAGACCGCTCGTACTCCATGGCAGGCGAGGTAGTAGGGAAAGGAACGCTTGCGACCAAGGGCAACCTTGCTCGCTGGGGCTCGCAGACCGCTCTTGCAATATGCAGAGAAGGAGTAGGGAGGGATTTCTCCTACGCTCACATTGATTTCAGTGAACAGAAATATTTCTCAGCTGAGCAAGAAATTGCTTTTGCAGAGCAAATGAAATTCCTTTCTCCCGATATCTCAAAGATAGAGAAGATGATCAGTTCTACTGACTGCAAGGGCGCAACAGATATCGAGTTCATGCTAGAAACGGTATTGCTGCGCATCAAAGAACGCATCAGCCGTTATGGAGAAATGCTCACATTTCTTGTGCCGATAACTGACGGCATAGAAACCATCCGTCACGGAAAACTGGATGAACTTCTTACAGCATGCGTTAAACAGTCAATTGTTATCACGCCGGTATTCATCTTTGACCCATTCGGGATAAAGGGGCAAGAATACATCGTGTACAAGAATGGGCGCATAGCGGATCTTAAAGCTCCGAGCAGTATCAGCAAGATGGCTGACGCAACGAGCGGCATGGTCTTCTGGGGAATACAGGACAGCGAACGCGACCGGGTTGCATTTGCGACAAAGGACATCGCGCTAAAGATTATACGCGCCCTGACGAAAACCTATGGCGTTGCCACTCCTCAATTCTCCTCTACCGGGAAAAACTACCGGTCTTTCGGAAGCGCAATGGGAAGCACCGGAGAAAAACAAAAGACTCCGTTCGACACCACGAAGCTCTACGAGACAAGGTAAATAAATATACAAGCCCAGGCATAGCGCCTGGGCTTTTTTTCTTGCAAAAAGAGGTCCGCCAGGCCTCTAACGGGGTTGCAATTTCCGGGGTTTTTGGTATCATAATCCCTATCATGTTAATGATTCGATTACAGCGCGTAGGACGCAAAAATGACCCGAGCTTTCGGGTTGTCGTCACCGAAAAAACAAAAAGCCCCCAATCAGGAGGGTTCCTTGAAATTGTGGGTTCCTACGACCCCCGCAAAGACCGCGTCCAACTCAAGAACGAACGCATTCAGCACTGGCTTTCTCACGGCGCAAAAGCATCCGGCACCGTCCATAACATTTTGGTAAACGCAAAGATAGTAAACGCCCCCAAAATGGATGTCCTCCCATCAATAAAGAAAAAAGAGGCGGAAACACCCGCCGAAGCACCCAAGGCAGAAGGGGCAACCGAAGAAAAAGCAGCCCCCGAAACGCCGAAAGAAGAACCAAAACCCGAAGAGCAACCGAAAGCAACACCCCAAGAAGAAACAACCCAGCCTACGCCAGAAGTTACGGCGGGCAAAGAAAAAGAAGGAGAATAATCTCCTTCTTTTTTGTTTTAGATATAAACTGTTACGCAGCCCGCTTTTCAGCAAACTGATCGTGACTATGCTGGTCAAGCTCCCGGTTCGGTTCGGTAACTATTCCATTCGTGTATACATGCACCACGCACATGAATGGCTTCAATACATCAAACGAAAAGTATCCTTCATCCGTACGGTCATATTCCATAGATGTTCTAACTGACTTCTTCTCAAATCCCTGAAACTTAAAAAAGTCCTTAACCCTGCTCCGGGCTTCCTCAATGGTCGAAATGTTCATTTCCGGCATGCTAGTATTCCTCCTTTTTATATTTACCAATACCCGAGTCCCATTTTAAAGACTCGCACAAGGCCACTTGCTATACTGATAGCCTTTGCGTCCTTGCTTACGATGACCAGGGTCTTCCTACGATGCGCGCTGCTCCCAGAAGAATCATTTTTACCGGGGAAATACACCACATGTAAACTGTCATCCTGAATTGCTGTCTTAAGGCGCAATATCTCATCAGCAAGGATAATGGCCTTATCTTCAGGGCAGTGAATGACTTCATGTATGTGCATATTATCCGTACCAATGTCCGGATGCGCTTTGCGTAAGAAATTCTTAACCTCAGTCCACCTTCTGCTCTCAAGCCTTTCATCACCCTTCTGGACATATAACGAAGTCACGCTATGCGTACTTCTGCTCATTACGAAACCCTCCTATGTCGTACTGCGTATCGTTATAATAAGGAACTCAATCAGGAGATATAATACCAAAATATATATATTTTGTCAAGCTCTCATGCATCCCGCGTACCACCTCCATGGAGTGGCGGGGTATTATTTACTTACTGTACTGCACCGCCTCTTCAAGCTTAAGAGAGAGTATTTTTGAGATTCCATCAGAACCCATAGTTACCCCGTAGAGTACACCTGCGTGTCTCATTGATTCGCGGTTATGGGTAATAATAACCAATTGAGTCCCCTTAGAAAGATTACCGAGCATTTGCCCGTATTTGCGGGAGTTATTCTCATCAAGTGCCGCATCCATTTCATCAAGCACCAAAAATGGCGGCGGGTTTACGCTTGAAAGCGCAAACAAAAGCGCAATAGAAGTAAGCGCGCGCTCTCCTCCCGAAAGCATATCAAGCCCGCGAATGCGCTTTCGCGGAAGATTCACATACACATCAAGACCGTTTGCGTATTGCGATTTTTTCTGCGGAGCGTCTTCTCCAAGCGCGTCCTCCTCTCCTCCTTCCTTTATTTTAAGTAAGCGCAATTCCGCCTTTCCCCCGCCAAAGATAGTCTCAAAATGTTTTTGGAATTCGCTGTTTATTTTTGATATGCCTTTTTCAAACTCTTCTTCCAGCTTTCCAGAAAGCTCCCCGGAAAGTTTTTTCAAATCTGCGGATGCTTTTTCAAGATCGCCTAATTCTTTCTCAAAAAAACTGTCGCGCTCCCCAACTTCCTCAAGTTCTTTGAGCACCATCCCGTCAACACCGCCCGCATCCTCAAGTTTAAATTTGAGACGCGCTATATCCCGGCGCATCTTTTCGCGGTCCTGCTCGCCAAGCGCTTCCTTTGCCTTCGGGAGCGTATCAACCGGAATATAATGAGCCGCCTCCTGCTTCTCGCGAGCAAATTCTTCGCTACGCAAACGCAAGCGCTCTTCCTCTATAGAAACATTCCGCAATGCGTCCTTCATACGATTTCCTGTAGCATCCAGATTGTACAAGGCGCGCTCAAGTTCACGGAGTTTCTTTTCGTGTCCATGCAGACTCCCGCCCAACTCTTTCTCCTTCTCAAGAAGGTCTTTTTCCTGGGCATCAAGCTCATGCATCCCTTTTTCTACTTTCTGTTTTTCGTCCGTCAGTTTCTTGAGGTCAGTTGCAGGTTGTTCTTCTACTTTTACATGTGCCGAATCAATACGAGAGAAAAATGACGATACCCGCTCAAGCGCTTCTTGGATGAACGACTGCATCTGGTCAATTACATCTTCCTCAAGAGCGGATGTGAGCATCCCTTCGACTTCGGCAATAAGTTCCTCTACATCTTCCCGGGATACCGCATCGTCCAGCGATACGCCCTGCATAGGGCGCTTAAGCGCGTCTATCATTCCCTCAATACGCCCCATTTCACGCGACAACTTTCCTTTTTTCTCGCGGACGAGAGCAAGCTCGCGGGTAATCTCCTGAAACACACCCTCATCGGAAGAGGTTGATTCTTTGCGCGCTTTTGCGATGCTTTCTTCTATATCTTTGCGCTGCTTTTCAATATCCGCGAGCTCTTTTTCAGGCTCATGCTTTTTCCCTGAAAGCGTTCCTTCTAGACTCTCAAGCGAGAATGTCTCGCGTGACAGATACTCCGTGTATGTGCGCTCAAGTTCGCTCCGTAATTCTTCGGTCTTTTGAAATTTTGCGGCCTGCGCCTTTAAAAACCGCAGATGCGGCTGTATCTCTTTGCGGAGTGCTTCTACCTGCTTCATATTCTCCCCGGTGCGCTCAAGTTTCCGGTCTGCTTCGGCCCGTTTTATCTGATATATCTTAAGTCCAAGCGCATCTTCTACCATTTCTTTGCGTTCTTTCGGAGAAGCATACAAAATTCTATCCGCCTCTCCCTGTCCGATGATATGGTGCTGAGACGAGCCGAGTCCGACATGTGCTAATAGCTCAATAATGTCTTTCAAGCGCACAATGGATCCGTTTATCATATACTCGTTCGCACCGTCACGATACACATTCCGTGAGAGCGCAACCTCATCAAACTCAACAGGGAATTGATTTTGCGTGTTATCAAACACAAGCGTCACCGACGCCTTAGACATGCGCGACGCTGAATGTGAGCCGCTGAATATCAGATCCTCTCCCCGTTTCCCGCGGAGCGATTTCATGGACTGCTCTCCAAGCACCCAGCGGATTGCTTCTGCGCAATTACTCTTACCTGAACCGTTCGGGCCCACAATAGCAGTAATAGGCGACGGAAGTTCAAACGCCGTGTTCTTTGCAAATGACTTAAACCCGTTCAGTTCTAAGCGTTTTAGATGCATGCCTTATTCTATCCATCCCTTAGCTTCTAATGCCTTGCGTGCCGCTTCTTCCTGTGCCATTTGTTTGCTCGGTCCCTCGCCTTCAGCAACTTTTTCATCTTCCAAAAAAATACCTATAACAAAGTGCTTGTCGTGATCGGGTCCTGATTCGCGTATAACGCTGTAAGTGGGCGTAATGCCCTGCCGATCTTGGGCTTCCTCCTGAAAGAGGCTCTTTGGGTCCTTATATAATTTTTTCTCAATTATTTCAGTAAGGTTCGGCAATAATTTATCTTCCAAAAATGACTGCACGATATCATACCCCTTATCAAGATACAGCGCGCCGACTATTGCCTCAAAGGCGTTCGCAAGAATATACTGGCGCGCACGCCCTCCCGTGTCTTTTGATTCTCCGCGCGAAAGCAGCAAATAATCGTTTACTTGCAAGGCGCCCGCAACCTCAGCAAGCATCTTCGTATTTACAAGCGAGGCGCGAAAGCTCGTAAGTTCTCCTTCAGGCTTATCGGGGAAACGCAAAAAAAGCGCTTCGGTGATGATAAGCTCTATGACCGCGTCGCCCAAAAATTCCAGGCGCTCATTGTGCGGATATTTCCATGATTCGTTTTCGTTGAGATATGACCTGTGAGTAAGGGCTTCGTTTAAAAGATCCTTGTTGGTAAAACTAACACCAAGACTCTTTTCAAGGCCTGATACATTGTTCATTGTGTTATGCAAAACGCAAAATTCAAAGCGTCCCAATGATGTCGCAACACTTTGAATTTCGCATTTCTGATTACTTTGTTAATATTGTTATCGCTTTCTCTAAAAGCGGCTTAATGTCGGGGTATGTCTTTATTCCCGTAATTTCATCCTGCCTGAACCAGCGCACATCATCAAGCCCCCCTGATTCCTTGAGATGTAATTCCGTATCCCTCGTCTCTATTAAAAAATATGTTACTTGCTTGCGGATCTTCCCTCGTTCCGGGTCGGATGCGACATATTCATTTATGCCCATCTCTTCACCCATACGGACATCCGTAATGCCAAGCTCTTCTTGTATCTTCTGAGCGGTGCCTTTTTCTACATCAACCTTGCCTTGGCCGAGCTTTCCCTTAGAAAGCGTCCAGTACCCGAACACATCATGCACCATGGCAAACAATAATAGACCGCCATCCCGCCGGTACACAACACCGCCGCCTAAATGGTCTGTGGGCAATTTTGTAATGTCGCCGTCAAACGGCTTTTTTCCCGTGTCGTCTTTGCCAGGCTCTCCTATCTCTTTGTACACCGTCCCCAACACGCCGTTTACAAACCGCCCCGACGATTCCCCGCCGAAGTTCTTTGCAAGTTCAATCGCTTCGTTAATGGCAACCTTCGGGGGCACCTCATCGCGCTTGCCGAATAACAGCTCCCATAAACCCAGGCGCAAGACATTGCGGTCTACGCGCGCAACCTGCTCAATAGGCCATTCGGGTGCCGCTTTCTCAATCACCGAGTCTATCTTTTTGCGCTTCTTGAGCACCCCACGCACTAATACGCCCGCAAAATCATCGTCATCATCGACGCCGGGCGCAAATTCTTTAGTGTTTCGTTCGAGCATCTCATCTATCCGCGAATCGTCATACCCGTTAAAATCCCACTCGAAGAGGGTTTGCATCGCGATTGATCGTGAAAGATGTCGGTTTGCCATGTTTAGATTTTCTTAATGAACAAAAAAGGAGGAGGAGCGGAACAGAAGATTACTTCTGCGAGAGCGACGCTACATCCATGGGCTTTTGCGATGCCTCCTGGGCTTCTTGCGCCGCTAACTCCTTCTCTTTTTGTTTCTTTTGTCTTTTGGTGAGCTTTGCGAGCACATCTACTACCTCGCGGTTATTGTAGGATCCACAGTTCTCGCAAATTCTATGCGGAAGCTTATCCTGCTTGCATTTCACGCATGTCGAAACCGCACCAGGTTCTAGCGCGTGATGCGCCCGGCGGTTGTTTCTATGTGATTTTGTATGTCTCATTCGGACTGTCATATTAATCCATAGTAACGAAAAAAGCAGGATATGTCAAAGCCACAAACGACCCAGATTTGCTATACTATACGGGAGTAAAAGAACATTCCCAAAGGAGTACAACCCATTGATTACAAGCATTTTCGGCTGTGTTGGGAAGTCCTCTGTCCGCGTGGGAGGAGAAAGCACAGAAGACGGATTCAGACTCACTATCTATAAAAGATTTGAAGGAAGTCCTGTAGCAAGCCTATTTTTTAAAACCTCGCACTACGATGGCATAAGACGCATGCTCGATGTAAGCAGTGCTCTTAAAAACCACGATATTGTTCTCGTGGTAGGCACTATCAGTCTTTCTTTGTGCGCAGCATCGCTTCTATTGCTCTCTCCTCAAAAACTATGGACAGCACGGTTCCTCGCGATGATATTCATTCTTTTTGTATCATTTATAGTAACGAGGAATCTATCAATATTTTTTTACATTGCACGGATGCCTGGATTCAGCAACCTGAAAGAATGGCACGCATGCGAACACAAAATAGTCACCCTGATAGAAGACGGAAGAATACCGACAAGGCGCAATATGAAAAAAGCCCCGATGACTCTCATTAACTGCGGGACATCAATCGTAATTAATTCAACCCAACAACACATCAGCATGCTTGTACTTATTTTTTACATGCTGGGCATTATTCCATTTTCCGCTCCGCTGGTAACAGGATTTCTCTTTTTCTTTTTAAGCTGTATTTTTCTGTCTCTGTACATAGCAGTCTTTGGGAACTATCTCCGATTAAACCCTGTCTTACTGATCGTATCAGCCATATTCCTGTTCCCCGCTCTCATCCTGCCCATGCTCGGAGAGCGCATATTGCTCCTCAAGCATCCGTCGGAAGAAAAGATAGAAGCCGCAGTAACGGAAATGTATGATTTTATCACCGAGCACACCGAAATTTGGCGATTCTTTCACCCGCAAGAAGATTAAACAAAAAAACCCCGCACCACGCGGGGTTTTCTTTTTGTAATACAATCATTCTACAAACCGCAATCAGTAGGCATTTTCCATTCTTTTATCATGGCATTGAGTGCCGCATTGCCCATCGCCGTTTTGACCCCTTCCTCAAAATTACAAAGCGCTCTATGCACCTCAGCGGCGCGCCCCGGAGCGCTCAATACGGAAAAGAGCTTTTTTACTTTTGCAGTCCCATACTTCTGGTCGAGCTGGTCCAACACCACCGCCATAATATCCCACGGGATAATTTCGCTGCCGTTTCGTCTTACTGTGTTGCCCGCGTTTGTATCAATATACACATCAAGAAAAGTAAGCGATGAGTCGCTCTTAAATGCACTCACTTCTTTTGAAAATCCGGGAAACTTATTCCCGCTCCCAAACACATCAACGCCAAGCGCGCGTCCGCATTGAAGCGCCGTATAATGCGGTATGAATGTACCTACATGCAACGGCCGTAATTGATTATAAAACGGAAATGAATTTATTTGCGACCCTCTTCCTAACTCATAATACGCTATCCATTGGTCACCAGGCTTATTGCTATCCATGGTATTCCATGCGTCTTGATGAATCTCCGCCTTCATGCCTGCGCCACATCCGGCACCGCATGTGGACGAAACAACCGCAACCGTAGGAATGGCAATGCCTCGGTGGTCTTTAAAATACGGGCCGGCTACCGAACCGTACAGGTCATCGTATATCTCGATGCATGTGCCATACCATCCTAATAACTTTTCTATTTGATTCAGCGAATAATTGCTATTCGGGTCAACATAAAACGACACGAGATTCGTGGAATACGCATGACGAGTAACTGCACCTTTATGCCCATTGTATGTTACCGAGCCGTGATCGGTAACGGTTGAATGTGATGGAGATGAAGACGGAGGCGGAGAAGACGAGACCTGCTCTACCGCAAGTGAAGATGCTCTGTCATTCCAGCCATCATTCACTAGCGTTTTGTCACTCGCCAGACGGACAAATGTACTCCCAGTAAAGTTATGGTGCTCGTAGAGAATAATACGGTACCCCGAAGGAACCTGCACCGATGAGATGCTATCATTCAGAACACCGCACGACTGTAACACACCAAGATTATATCTGCCCACGCCAAACCCCGCTGCCTTCCCCTCGTAATTAGTGTGCTCAAATACTTTTACCGGGCCGCTGCAACTACCCGACGGAGCTGTTGGCTCCGAAGAGCCCGAGGGTCCCGATGAGCCAGAGGACCCGGAAGAACCGGAAGAATCTGGCGGAGGTGATGATACATAGGGATTAAATGGATTAAATGACCGCGATGTCCGTGAATCCTGTGAAGGCCGTGACGAAGGAGGCGTTGATTGGGAAGCAGACGGAGCAGTATTTCCAGACCTCTGGAGCAGCAGATTTTGGATGAACGAAGTAAATGCAAGGTTTGATCCTCTGTCAAAGCGCGCATGCACAAACGCACCGGTAACAAATAAGAATGCCGCGAACAAAACAAGCAAGCGCGCTGGATTTGCGTTTTTCGTTTTCTCATGTGTTTTTCCCTTTTTCAGGAATTGAAACATTATGCCCATTGTACCTTATATAAACCTCCCGCAAAAACTCTTTCGGTGGATGTTGCTTAATCCATATTTTTTGAGCGCACGCATGTGCGCTTTTGTGCCGTATCCCTTGTGAATATCAAAGCCGTATTGCGGGTATTCGCGCGCAAGACGCATCATTTTTCGGTCACGCATCACTTTTGCCATAATGGAGGCGGCTGCTATTATCGGAATCTGCTTGTCTCCCCGTATAATGGTTTGTTGGTTTGCGTACTCCCGGGGCGCCTTGAGTCCCCCGTCCAGCAATACCCGCGCACTTTTTGAACCTATCCTGACATTCTTTTTTGCAATCTTTTTAAGCGAGCGCGAAATCGCAAGACGAGTCGCAGGCACAATGCCAATTTTATCAATTACCGCATGGCTTACGGATGATATCGCGTAAAACATTCTATTCCCGCGCGTATGGCCCTGCAACGCCTTAAACCATTCTTCGCGCTTGCTAACAGAGAGCGCCTTAGAATCCTTGATACCCACAAACAAGTTCTTTCTTTTTTGAGGCACTACAACAACGCCGATAGTAATAGGGCCCGCCAGCGGCCCCCGTCCTACTTCGTCTATGCCGATGAGATACTTTGCCATTGTTTTTATTATAGCACCCGTGCTATCCTCAAAAATGAATTTGAAAACACACTCGGAGAAACGAATGAAAAAATACACTGATGGGTGGTTTAATGAACAGGTAAAAAATCTTCCTCAAAATATGCAAGCTATGTGGGACAAGTGGGACTGGCCTCCGGAATCATTTGACCAGCTCCTGAGAGACGCAGAAAACCGCACGCGTATCGCCGCGTTTCTTACGGGTTGTAAACACGAAGACACCCTCATACAGAACATGATAGACATAGACGCCGCATTGCGTGAGGTCTACGAAGGAAAAATCCCCGAGGACACATACACGCTCCGCGGTATGATAAAAAAGGGTGTGGAAATATACGCCAAGACTTACGCAGAAAAACGTCTCTGCCACGATACGCTAACCCACATGGTCTGCTATTGCAACGGAAAATAAAACAAAAGAACCCGTATGGGTTCTTTTTTATTTGTATGCACTGTATTCTAGCGATAATCTATGGCAAATTTTGTGCTTGGGTCAAGAATCTCTTCTTCTTTCGAGAAATATACACGAACAACATCTTCGATAGTTCTCACTACGCCATCCGGCAAATCGTGTCTGGACTCCACATTGTGCGGGAGAGTAAACATCATCGGAGCAAAATCATCACAAACATGCTTTATTTTTGAGGTTCCGACAAAATAATACCCTCCACCATTTGAGTAAATCGTTACCGACTGCGCTTGTTCTGTCATATAAACACCTCTCAATATTTTTCTTTAAGCATCATACCCTATCTAGCGGGGAAACAACACACTCCCAAGAAGCTCCATATTTCGCCATTATTTTGAGTTTATAAAAAGTGTTTTGGGTTGGAGAAAGGTGGTACAATAAAATTCACCCATGTCCTTCGTCCACCTCCATGTTCATTCGCACTATAGTTTGCTAGACGGGCTCGCAAAGATTGACGAGCTTGTTCGTGAAGCAAAAGAACTCGGCATGCCCGCGCTTGCCTTAACCGACCATGGAAACATGTACGGGGCAATTGAGTTTTATAAAAAAGCGAAAAAGGCGGGCATTAAGCCTATCATCGGGATTGAAGCATATATCGCCGCCAGAAGCATGCAAGAAAAAGTCCACGGGGTAGACGACAAACGCTACCATCTTATACTCCTTGCAAAAAATGAAACAGGCTACCAAAACCTTTTAAAGCTTGTAACCCTTTCTAACCTTGAGGGCTTCTATTATAAGCCCCGCATTGATAAAGACGCTTTGCGCGCCCATTCCGAGGGCCTTATCGCGCTCTCCGCGTGCCTCACGGGCGAAATTTCGCGCGCTCTCCTTGCCGCAAAGCCCGACAAAGCCGAAGCCCTCGCGCGTGAATACCAAGACATTTTCGGCAAAGATAATTTTTATATTGAACTTTCCCACCACCCCAACATCCCCAATCATGTGGAGGTCCAAAACGGACTCAAAAAACTTGCAAAAAAACTTTCTATTCCCATGGTGGCAACGCAAGATGTCCACTACTTAAAAAAAGAAGACCGGCAAGCACAAGATATTCTCGTTGCAGTGCAGACTAACACCAAAGTAGACGACGAAGACCGTCTCACCATGAAAGAGGATGATTTTTCGCTTACTTCACCCGAAGAAATGCAAGCAGCATTCGCGGATACGCCCGAAGCAATCACAAACACGGTAAAAATTGCCGACCAAGTAGACTTAGAACTTCATTTGGGCAAAATTAAACTCCCCCACTTCGAAGTCCCCGAAGGCCACACGGTTGACTCGTACTTAAAAGAACTCGCCGAAGCGGGCCTTAGCAAACGATTCGGCGGCAAGCCGTCTAAAGAGGCGAAAGAGCGCCTCGCATACGAGTTGGATATCATAGAAAAGACAAAATTTTCTTCGTACTTTTTGATTGTGCAGGACTTTGTAAACTGGGCAAAACGAAACGGCATTGTTGTGGGGCCGGGCAGAGGGTCTGCGGCGGGTTCTCTTATTGCCTACGCTTTGAATATCACAAATGTCGACCCGCTCAAGTACGACTTACTTTTTGAGCGGTTTATGAACCCCGAGCGTATCAGTCCGCCTGATATTGATATAGACTTTGCAGACACCCGGAGAGATGAGGTTATTGAGTACGCCCGTCAAAAATACGGCGAAGACCATGTAGCGCAAATCATTACATTCGGAACCATGGCGGCACGCGCGGCAATCCGCGACACTGGCCGCGCGCTTGGGATGTCGTATTCCTTCTGCGACCAGATAGCAAAACTTATTCCGTTTAGCGTAGGCATGACGCTTGCAAAGGCGCTTAAAGCAAACCCCGAATTTGCAGAAACCTACAAAACAAATTTTGAAGCACGGAGACTCGTGGATTCCGCGCGCAAGTTGGAAGGCGTAGTACGGCACGCTTCGGTACATGCATGCGGCGTCGTTATCACCAAAGACCCGCTCTCCGAAACTGTCCCGCTCCAGTACGCCGTATCGCGTGGCACATCGGGTGAGACGCAAACCATCGTCACCCAGTACGAAATGCACACAATTGAAGACCTCGGTCTTTTGAAAATGGATTTTTTGGGACTTAAAAACCTAAGCATTATTGAAGAGGCCCTTAACCTCATAGAAACACGCACAGGAGAACGCATTGACATTGATGCAATCCCCATTGACGACGAACATACATTCACAACGCTTGCAGAAGGCCACACCGTGGGCGTGTTTCAGCTTGAGTCGGGTGGCATGACCCGCTACCTAAAAGACCTTAAGCCCTCAACCATTGAGGACATCATCGCGATGGTGGCTTTGTACCGCCCCGGGCCAATGGAACTTATCCCGTCATTCATCAACCGGAAACACGGCAAAGAAAAAATCACCTACCTTCATCCAAAACTCGAACCGGTCCTCCAAAATACATACGGCATCGGCGTCTACCAGGAACAAATGATGCGTATCGCGCGCGATTTGGCAGGCTATTCACTCCCCGAAGCAGACACCCTGCGCAAAGCCATCGGTAAAAAAATAAAATCTTTGCTGGACGAACAGCAGGAGAAGTTAATAGGCGGAATGATAAAAAACAAAATAGATAAAAAAACAGCAATCCAAATATGGGAGCTCTTCCCCCCGTTCGCGCGCTACGGGTTTAACCGTAGCCATGCTGCAGCCTATGCCCTTATCGCCTACCAAACCGCGTGGCTCAAGACACACTACCCTTTGGAATTTATGACAGCATTTATGAACGCGGACGAAAAAGATGTAGACCGCATCGCGTTCTTGGTAAAAGAATGTACAAGTTTGGGCATCCGTGTGCTTCCGCCTGATATCAACCGCAGTAACGCGGGGTTTACGCCTCAGCGGGACGGCGAAGAACTCGCGATACGATTTGGGCTGCGCACCATTAAAAATGTCGGCGCGAATGTCGTAGACATGATAATCCAGGAACGCGAACGGAACGGCCCATACCAGCGGCTCGCGGGACTCCTTGAACGCCTCCCGACAAAAGACCTGAACAAAAAATCCATAGAAGCGCTCGCAAAAGCGGGTGCCATGGATTCGCTCGGAGAACGCAATCAAATGCTTGAGAGTATGGAAACAATACTCACCTACCACAAAGAATCAAGCAGGGCAAAAGAACAAAACCAGCACTCGCTTTTCGGCATGAAAGGCGGTCCGTCTTATGCTCCAACACTACAGCTAAAAGATGTGCCGGCAGCGGCAATGGACGATAAGCTCCGCTGGGAAAAGGAACTTTTGGGGTTGTATGTATCAGGACACCCGCTGGACAAATTCCGCTCGCTTCTGGAAACAAAAGAGACGAACACCGATTTTGCGCGCACCCTCAAGGACGGAACCCCTATTGTCATTGGAGGCGTTGTTGAGAGCGCAAAAAAAATACTAACCAAGAACGGCGACCCGATGGCATTCATTTCTCTCATGGATCTCGCGGGCTCCATAGAGGTTGTCGTATTTCCAAACACGCTTAAATCATACGGTCATCTCCTTGAAGAAGACCGGGGCATCGCATTGAAAGGTAAAATATCCCACCGGAACGGCGAAGTAAGCATCATCGCCGACGGCATCAAGCCCATAGAACCTGCGGCATAAATAAAAACCGAGCGTTGTGCTCGGTTTTGTGTTTGTCTAGAAAAAATCTTTGTAATGGAAGCATGCCCATACCATACCAACAATCGTCAGAATAAACAGAGGCCAAAATATCAAATGCATAATGCTGGTCATGCGGTCGTGCCCGTCGTCTTCTTGCATCGCGCGCATCTCCTAATTAATTTGTTTGTTCTCTATGCACACGGCAAACGAAACAGGCATTACCATAGCAACAAGAATCGGATCCTTGAAGATATTACCCTCCTTTATCAATATAAAATTTGCTGGTAGTATAGTATTTATATGCTCAAAAATCAAACGGATATTGACCACATACGCCACTCCCTTGCCCACCTTTTGGCGATGGCGGTACTCAAAAAATTCCCAAAAGCAAAACTCGGCATCGGACCCACGATTGAAGATGGGTTTTATTATGATTTTGAGCTTCCAAAGCCCATACGCCCCGAGGACCTTAAAACTTTTGAAAAGGACATGCGTGACTTTATCGCCAAGGAGCTTTCGTTTACAGGCAAAAAGACAACCGCACCTACTGCCAAAAAAATGCTTGCTTTGCAGCCCTTCAAGCAAGAACTTATCAAGGATTTTGTGAAAGAAAAAAAACAGCTAACCCTTTACACGACGGGTGATTTTACCGATTTGTGCAAAGGCGGACATGTTAAAAATACAAAAGAGATAGACCCCAACGCATTTGCACTTACAAAGATTGCCGGCGCCTATTGGAAGGGAGATGAAAAAAATCCCCAGCTTACGCGCATCTATGGCGTTGCATTCCACACAAAGCAAGAACTTGATGAGCATCTCACGATGCAAGCAGAAGCAGAAAAACGCGACCACAAAAAACTCGGCCCGCAATTGGACTTGTTTACTTTTTCCGAACTTGTAGGCCCGGGGCTCCCCTTGTGGACCCCAAAAGGCACGCTTGTGCGCAACCTTTTGGATGACCGCGTATGGCAACTCCGTAAAAAACATGGATACGGGCAGGTAGACATCCCCCACATCACCAAAAAAGAACTCTACGAAAAAAGCGGCCATTGGAACAAGTTTAAAAACGAACTCTTCCGCGTAATCACCCGCGAAGGCCATGAGTTTGCAATGAAGCCCATGAACTGCCCGCACCATATCCAGATATACGCACGCAGACAATGGAGCTATCGCGAACTCCCCCAACGGTACGCAAATACCACTAAAGTATACCGCGACGAACAGACGGGAGAACTTGCGGGATTATCGCGCGTACGCGCCATTACTCAAGACGATGCACATGTATTTTGCAGAATGGACCAGGCAAAAGAAGAGTTTACAAAAGTATGGGACATTATCCATGATTTTTACGGTGCATTTGGGTTTGTGCTCCGTGTACGCCTGTCGCGCCACGACCCCAAAAACCCGAAAAATTATCTGGGTGACAAAAAGATATGGAACACGGCAGAGGCAACGCTCAAAGAGATAATTAAAGAAAAAAAGGTGAACGCCGAAGACGCTCCCGGAGAGGCGGCATTCTACGGTCCAAAGCTGGACTTTCTTGCAAAGGATTCGCTTAACCGCGAATGGCAGGTGGCGACCATTCAGTTCGATATGAATATGCCCGAACAATTTGATCTTACCTGCATTAACGAACAAGGAGAACGGGAACGCATCGTCATGATACACGCAGCAATCATGGGCTCTATTGAGCGCTTTCTTGCGGTTTTGATAGAACACACGGCAGGTGTATTTCCGTTTTGGCTCGCACCCGTGCAAGCAACCATCCTCACCGTAAACGATAAGGTGCTCCCCTATGCAGAAAAAATAAAACAGAAGCTGGAAGAAAAAGACATTCGTGTATCGCTTGATGCGCGAAACGAATCTATCGGCAAAAAGATACGCGAAGCGGAACTGGAAAAAACTCCGTTTAGTATCATCATTGGCGAAAAAGAAAAACAAGCGGAAAAAATTTCCGTCCGCGCGCACGGCAAAAAAGACCTGGGTGAAATGACCCTCTCGGTGTTTCTCGGACAGGCACAATGATAGTTATTCTCGGGCCAACCTCATCCGGCAAATCAGCCCTCGGCGTACGGCTCGCTAAGAAATTCAACGGCGAGATTATTTCTGCTGATTCCCGCCAAGTATACAAAGGGCTTGATTTGTCTTCAGGTAAAATAACCAAAAAAGAGATGGGCGGTATTAAGCACTACTGCATTGACGCGGTAACCCCCAAGACGCACTACACCGTGGTGCAATTCAAAAAACAGACGGCGCGCGCGCTTACAGAAATACAAGCAAAAGGAAAAACCCCGTTCGTTGTAGGCGGTACGGCATTCTACATAAAAGCGCTTACCGAAACTCCGACAATACCCGAAGTCCCCGCAAACTGGGCGCTTCGTCGCGCACTCGAAAAAAAATCAGCAGACGCGCTTTTCTTGATGCTTAAAAAGCTTGACCCGCGCCGCGCGCGCACCATTGAACAAAAAAATAAGCGGCGCTTAATACGCGCGATAGAGATAATAAAGACAACAGGCAAGCCGGTCCCTTTATTGAAGTCCGACTTCCGTAATTATGGAAGTCGGACTTCAATATTGTTTCTTGGGATAAAAATTGATAGAAAAATGCTTGAGAAAAAAATAACAAAACGCCTGGATGAACGCCTCCGCCGCGGCATGATACAGGAGATAAAAAAACTCCACACTCAAGGCGTCAGCTGGAAACGCTTAGACGAGCTTGGGCTTGAACCGCGCTGGGTAGCCCGATTTTTGCAAAATAAAATATCAAAAACAGATATGCGCAAACTTCTCTTGCGCGATATATTCCGCTTTGTAAAGCACCAATATACCTGGTGGAAAAAAGAAGAGCGCATCCATTGGATACGCTCTCAAAAAGAAGCTGAAACACTGGTTAAAAAGTTTATCTAATTATCGTGCGAAAACGGATCTTCTCCCTGCCGTTCACGCGCTTTTTCAAGCGCTTCTTTTACTTGTTCGGGGGTAAGTTCGCGCTCAAGCTCTCGCTCAAGCTCTTTTTTTGCCGCCTCTTTTTGTTCGTCACTATCAATCTTCTGGGGAGGCATGGTGCCTTGATCTTCGGGAAACGGCTGTGATGGATCGTTACTCATAGTGAAATAAGGTAATAATAATTATGAAATAAGTTTTTTCAGCAAGCCTTCTACAACCCCGGGGTTTGCAGAACCCTTGGTTGCCTTCATCGCTTGCCCCACTAAAAATTTGATGGCATTCTCTTTTCCGCTTTTAACATCCGCTACCGCATCGGGATTCTCCGCGATTACCTTTTGCACCATTACTTCCAATGCACCCGCGTCACTTACCTGCTTGAGCCCTTTTTCTTCCACAATCTGCGACGGGTCGCCATTCTCCTCAACCATCTGCAAAAGCACATCTTTTGCCACGCGCGAGGATATCTCTCCAGCATGCACCATTTTTATGAGTTCGGCAAAATTTTCAGGCGTAAGCAGTAATTCATTCCAAGAGGTGCCCTTTTCTTTTACTATACCCTGCAAATCGGATGTAAGATAATTCAACGCTATTTTTTTTATATCTTCTTTTTTAGCTTCGGGTGCCCATGAAAAAAGTTCCGACAACCCCGCTTCCAAAAACGCTAAAAAATGAACATCATCAAGCGCCATAATAAGCGCATCACCCGATAGACCGTATTCGTCTACAAGACGCTCACGGCGCTTTGCCGGCAATTCGGGGAGTCCCGCGCGGAGCACTTCTATATCAAATTCGCCATGCGGACGCACCGGCGGCAAATCAGGTTCCGGAAAATAGCGATAATCATGCGCCTCTTCTTTTGAGCGCTGAGAGAATGTTTTTTGTTTTTCCTCGTCCCATCCGCGCGTCTCCTGCGATACTTTTTCTCCCTTGTCTAAAACCTCCGCCTGGCGCTCTATCTCGTACGCTATCGCACGCTCAACTGCACGGAACGAATTAAGATTTTTCACCTCCACCTTTGTACCCCATTGTTCACCAGGCTTTGCAATGGAAATATTTGCCTCTATCCGCATATGGCCTTTTTCCATATCTGCGTCAGACGCGTCCAAATACCGCAAAATCCGCTGGAATTCTTCGGCAAACTCACGGACCTCCGCGGCATCCCCAAAATCAGGCTCCGTTACCATTTCCATAAGCGGAACTCCTGCGCGGTTAAAATCAACGAGCGTGCCGTCTTTTTCATGCACAAGCTTTCCCGCGTCTTCTTCTAAATGCACGCGGGTGATGCGTATCTCCTTGTTTGCCTTGGGCAGATAGAGTCTGCCGCGCTCCACAAAAGGATGCTTGTACTGCGATATTTGATATCCTTTCGGAAGATCAGGATAAAAATAGTTCTTGCGATCAAATTGCGAATACTCGGGTATTTCGCCCTCAAGTGCAAGCCCGATCCGCAAAATGTGGCGGATTGCCTCCTTGTTCGCAACCGGAAGCGTTCCCGGATGACCCATACACACGGGGCATACATTTACATTTGGATGGGCCTCAAACGGGTCATTCTTAGAATCACAAAACATCTTTGTCCGCATTTTGAGTTCGGCATGTATTTCGAGCCCGATAGTCGGTTGATATTCCATATAACTCCTATTATAATGGGAAAATATATCATTTTCAATTTGCGCTTTTCGCGCATAATTCATAAAAAATCATGCTATCGTACACCGAACTCACCAAAGGAACCGTCTTTGTTATGGACGGCGAGCCATACGAAGTCGTTGAGACGCAATTTGTCCGCATGCAGCAACGAAAGCCTGTTGTGCAGGCAAAGATAAAAAATCTTATAAGCGGCAAGGTTATCCCAAAAACACTTCACCAAAGTGATTCCTACGAAGAAGCTGAAATAGAAAAAAAAGAAGCAGTTTTTGTATATGAACACCGCGGAAAATTCATATTTCACGAACCGAACGACAAGAGCAGCCGCTTTGAGCTTGACGATGCAGCCTTAGGCGATCAAAAAAAATTCTTAAAACCAAATATGACCGTCACCCAGCAGATATTTCGTGAAAAAGTTATTGGCGTAGTGCTCCCTATCAAAGTGGAATATCTCGTAAAAGAGGCGCCTCCGAACATCAAGGGGGATACGGCAACCGGAGGCAACAAGCTCGTAACGCTTGAGAATGGCTTGGAGATTGCGGTACCCATGTTCATAAACCAAGGAGATACCATACGAGTGAACACCGTAACCGGACAATATACCGAACGAGCGGAAAAGAAATAAAAAAAGCCTCGGCACTACGCCGAGGCTTTTTGTTTTCTCAATACAAAATATTTATTATTTTGTCAACGCCCCATAATTTCCCATTTGTCTACATATCGCAAGGTTTTTTTGCGTGATACAATAAAAAAAGTTCATTGCCAAAAGTCCACCCACGCACAAAGTGGCGGGACAAGGAGACAAATATGCGAGAAAAAACACTCTTTTTGCGCTGGCTGCTTTTTACAACGCTTGTGCTCCTCGGTGTTGTTATCCTCCACAGAATGGGCATATTCGCCTATATAGCAAATGCTGATGTAACAAAATTAAGCTTTCTCATTATGCTTATATTTTTTGCGACGACGCTCGTATGCGGTCATGTCGCATGGCGAATGGGTAACAGCCGCCCCTTCCCTTCCGATAAAAAAGAGTATGAGGGCGCAAAAATAGCTGCCGCAAAAGAAGAAACGGACGAGCTGGCACTAAAAATAGACGGCATCTGGTTCAACGCGGATATATGCGAATACATTGGGCTCGGCGGAACCATCCTCGGTTTTCTCTTTTTATTCGTAAAGGGAAATATCTTGGACCTAAAACTGGAAGACCTAAAACAGCTCTCTCAGGTAATCTGGAGCGGCTCGGGTACCGCGCTTCTCACAACTATCGTGGGACTCACCTCAATGGTCTTGCTCAAAATACAAGCACACGCCCTTGAGATAGCGCTTAGAAGGAAAAGCAGAAAATGAAAAGACGAAAATACTTCACCCGCACGGCATTTTTTGATCTGCTCTTCAATATGCTCTTGGTGTTCGTGGTGCTTTTTATCCTTGCGATACTCCAAGTAAATCCAGAGGAAGAGAAAAAACAAGACGGCATCAAGCTTGATGAAAAATTTCTCATTCTCGTTCAGTGGGGCGATGATCTTGACGATGATGTAGACACATATGTAAAAGACCCGAAAGACCATATTGTTTATTTCAAGCGGCGCGAAGACGGCTTTATGTATCTCACCCGCGATGACCTTGGCCAGCGAAATGACAGAGTGAGAAAAGAAAACGGCGAAATAGTCATGGTAAAAAAGAATGAGGAACGCGTCTTGTTCCGCGGCATTGTCCCGGGAGAATATGTGGTAAATGTCCATATGTATTTCAAAAAGAGCTTTTCTCCCGTCTCTGTTACCATAACGCTCTTTAAGCTAGAGGGCTCTGACACCGAAGTGATATCCAATACCGTGCTTCTGAAACACAACGGCGACGAAAAAACGGCATTCCGGTTTACGCTTGATGAAAACGGAAATGTTACCAATATGAACAATGCGCCCATGTCTATTTATGAATTTGAGGCACGCAGAGGAGGCAGATAATGTCATCTATCGCAGCAACAATACTCTTATTTGCGTTTATCACAGCGCTTCTCTTATGGATTCTCGTGGGAGTGCACGGCAAGTGGCTCATAAAAGCGCTCCTCATCGTAGCCATTCTGCCTGCCGGTCTCTTTATATGGAACAGCATTGAAAGTTCCCAAGGATGGTCAACACCCAAAGAACCGCCGAATAAATTTTTATTTCTGAGCAGCGTTGTCCAGCAGCCCGACAAGAAAACAGGATTTAAAGGAGCGATATTCATCTGGCTTACTGAATATTCCGACGGCACAGAAGCACCAGAGGAACCTTCTTTCTTTTCTCAGATCATGTCTCTATTTACGTACCGCCCCGCGAACGAACCGCGCGCCCATAAGCTCCCGTATTCAAAACAACTTGAGGAACAAGTTGGGGAAGCAATGGAACGCCAAAGACATGGGATTCCGACTGTTGTGGAACACAACAAAGGAAAAGCGGACGGAAATAGCAACAAAGACGGAAATGATACCGGGGAAGACGGCATGCCTTCAAACGAAAACTCAGAAGGATCGTATAGCGATTACGAACAGGAATTTATGTTCTACCCGCTACCCCCTCCGAAATTTCCTCCCAAAATACCTGCATTATGAAAAATAAAAGTCTCAAGACTAGTCTTGAGACTTTTTTATTATTTAAAATCGACATGTTCTATAGCGGGAGTGCATGCATACAAAGATTCTTCTTCCTCTTCGGTAAGACCCAGAACACGCGCAAGCACATGTTCAATTTCGTGCCCGACCAATTGGCCTGATTCGTTAACCCATATAGCTATGTGTCCATCAAAAGAAGAAGTAAGACCATCCGTATGCTTTTTTAGCAAACATGCGTCCTTATCAGATAATATGATTTTAAAATTCTCGCTTATTGTTCCTTCCAATATGCGGGAATGCGGTATGTTCTCCTCCGAATTATTCTGCTGGGCAAAAGGAATGCCCAGGGAATCAAAAAACATATCGGGGGGGTACTCGTCGGGGTACTTTTCTGCGAGCTCTTCGTCAGTCATTTCAGAAGCAGAAGCATCAGACGACATGCCTGTTATGTTTATAGAAGGACTTGTTGTCCCATCGGGACTCCATTTTTTTGCCGGCTCTATGGTAATCATGATATCCGCGTCCAACTTTTTCTCCGCACAGCGTAGAACATTCTGGTACTGCATATCTATGCCCGCAAGAACATTGTCCGTTATCTGCCAGGTTCCGGAATCATCGGTGTATACGCCAAAACCAAACGGCGTACGCTGGAAAGAATCCGAAACAGGCATAGGCGGCTCATCGAGCACATAGCTGCATATACCAAACAATCCTCCGCATCCAAGAGAAAAGAAAAATGCACAAGAAAACAAAGCTGATGTTACTGCAAAAAAGGCAAACCCCCAATACAAATCTTTTATATTCTTCACCGCAAAACCTCCCTTCTCAATGTTCTTTCGCCCGTAAACATATCACAAAACAACAAAAAAATAAAGAGCCGAGGAAAATTTCCTTGGCTCTTTTTGTTTAGTAATTTAGTGAGTCTTGAATGTCTTCAGGCAACTCGGTTACCCCAAGACGCTCGCGCTCTTCTACCCAGCGGTATACGCTCGGCAAAGCATCGCTAGACGCTTCTGCCGCCTCTGGCATCTCTTCAGAGTAAAGAGTAGAGAACGGGTTATCGATGATAGGGTCTTGCGCGGATGGAGGATTTTGCATGGACACTATTCTGTCTCTGTTGAGGCCCACCCACGAACCGCCGCCTGGCTGTGCGTCGTTTGATGTCTTCTCTTTTTTGTCATAAAACATCAGAAAATCCGCGGGAGTTCCCCGAATTGCATACGGATAGTCCCAGAAGTTTGCGAAGTTGTACAGGCCGTCGTTATAGGAATAAAACAGTATACGCTCCCGGTTGCCGTTTATCTTAACCGTGAACATATTGGCAAAACCCACCGCATAGAATCTCGGGAATGTGTCCGTAAAAAACTCTATCCGTTCATGTGCGCCCTCGCGCGGGTCATCTTGGCCCTGAGGACAGTGATTTCTGTTAAAAAATCTACGCTCATGAATAAGATCAAATTCCCCGGTAATTTGATTACGGAGAAAAGCCTTGTTCGCGTAAATATTTTCCTGTGGGCCTTCTCTCACCCATCGGGTCACAACACGAGCATCAATCGCCCACACCTTGCCCCTGCGCAAATCCGGAACAACTTCATGACTCTTTACCTCATACACATACGCCTCGCGGAAATCCTCATCCATACCCGCGTAGTACTGCCAGAAGCGTCCGCACTGTTCAATGTCTTCGAGACGGACTCCTTGTTTATCACAACTCCACTCAAATATCGCAAAAGCGACATTTGTACGCGGGTCTTTACTGTTGCTCGGATGAGAATGAACAACAATCGTCTCAAAACCGTCCGGCTGCAAAGGAATTATCTGATACACGACGCCGCTTGAAACAGCGTTCTTGTCGCGGTCAGAAAACAAAAATGTTCCGTTCCTTACAAGAGACTGCTGCGTGTTGTTCGGTCCGCACGCCTCGGGTTCTTTGTTTTTCCCCGCATGCGCCGGATAAAAAGAAAATAGCGCAAATAGTATAGCCATCACTGCTATAGACCGTCTCATATGCAGAACCTCCTAGTTTGGTTTTTTTAAAATACAGTATCCTATTTTGTTCTAAATTATAATACAAAATAATAAAAAAGTCAACAAATACGCCCCCTATAAACGGCTCACACGGGGGTGTGAGCCGTTTATTACAGCCCCCGCAAACCCTAGAAAAACCTCCAATTCTGTTGTACAGTATAAGGCAATGAAACGGATTCCATTTCTTTCGTTTGTCCTCTTTCTTGGGGATATTCTGCTTTTTTACGGAGCGCTCGCGCTTACTCTCTTTTTGCGCTACCAAGGGGATAGTTTTGCGGCGCACTGGGAACTGCACAAAGCGCCCTTCACCATTCTTCTCATCCTATGGCTGTTTGTTTTCTATATTGGCGGGCTTTACGAACGAAAATCACTCAAAGCAACGGCGGCACTCCAAGAAAAGATAATCCGCAATATCATAGCCGGAGGTATTATCGGCGCATTTCTTTTTTATCTCATCCCCTACTTTGGCATTGCCCCGAAAACAAATCTCCTTATCCATATTATCCTGGTCACGCTCTTCCTAAGCGCATGGCGTTCAATTATCGCACGCTACCTTGCGACATCACTCAGAACAAAAATTCTTTTTTTCGGTGCGTCGTCCGATGCGCTTGACATGATGGAATATCTCAACGCAAATCCCCAGCTTGGGTTTGAGCCCGCGGGAGTTATGACCACGAACGAAAAAATACTTTCTTTGCAGTCCGTCAAAACTTTTTCTTTTGATAATCATCTCACCGATATCATACAGCGCGAAAAAATAAATTTGGTAGTCGCGTCAGCCGACATAAAGCAAAACGAAGCGGTTGTGCGTATGCTTTATCAAGTACTCCCGCTCGGCATTTCGTTTATGGACTTCCCTGCATTTTATGAATTCATTACCGGGAAAATACCGACATCCCTGATTAACGAAGCATGGTTTTTGGAAAACCTCGCTCAGCTTAAAAACAACTTTAATGATGTCATCAAGCGCGCGCTTGATGTAGTGCTCGCACTTATCGGAACGGCGCTCACTATACTGCTTTTTCCGTTTATCGCGCTTGCGATAAAAGTAACAAGTCCCGGGCCAATTCTTATCCGCCAGGTCCGCATTGGGAAAAATAAAAAAGAATTTACACTCGTAAAATTCCGCTCCATGATCGCCCTCTCAAAAGACGGGCTTGCCGAAAAAGAGGGCTCGCCAATATGGGCAGAGCACAAAGACCCGCGCATCACCCGCATAGGAAATTTTTTGCGGAAAACTCACCTAGATGAGCTCCCGCAAGTATGGAATATACTAAAAAATGATATTTCGGTAGTGGGGCCCCGCCCGGAACGCCCCGAGATCGTTACGCGTCTTGAAGACATGATACCGCACTACACCATGCGCCATTTAATAAAGCCGGGGGTCACTGGATGGGCGCAGATAAACATGCCACAGATGTACGCGGGCTCCGTAGAAGAAACCCTTGAAAAGCTCCAATACGACCTCTACTATATAAAACACCAAAGCCCCGTGATAGACATTTCTATTATCTTAAAAACTATCTTGCTTACGCTTACCCGCCGCGGGCGTTAACCATGACTGCATCTCCTAAAAAGAAAAAAATAATCCTTGCCATAACCCGCTCCCACTGGGGCGGAGCGCAACGCTATCTTTACGATATAGCTACTCGCTTGCCCAAGAGCGGGTATGCGGTGCAGGCCGTCATGGGAAACGAAGGCCTGCTCCCCGAGAAAATGCGCAAAGCAGGCATTCCCGTGCATACATTTGCTACAACACGCAGAGTTGGCATTATCCAGGAGCTCAAGACATTTGGAGCGCTTTGGAAGCTTTTCCGCAAAGAAAAACCTGATATCGTCCACTTAAATAGTTCTAAAATGGGGGGTGTGGGAGCGCTTGCAGCGCGCCTCGCCGGTGTTCCGCGCATAGTCTTTACTGCGCACGGCTGGGCATTCCATGAGGAACGCCCGTTCTGGCAGAAGCACCTGATCTATCTTTCGTCGTGGGTGTCTTCTCTTATGCACCACAAGATTATCTGCGTATCTGATTACGATAAGCGCGCGGCAAAAAAACTTCCGTTTGCGGACAAAAAAAGTTCCACGATAAAAAATGCCATCGTAGAACCCGAATTTATTGAAAAAACAAAAGCGCGCGCTTATTTTAAAAAGGAATACGGCCTAGCGCCCGCGCCCCGCTCTGTATGGATAGGAACGATTGCGGAACTCACGAAAAACAAAGGCATCCCGCATCTTATACGCGCACTCGGGCGTATCCCTGAGCGAAGCTGGACATGCATTATTATCGGCGAAGGAGAAGAGCGTGAAGCGCTTGAAAAAGAAATACGGCGCTTCGGTCTTGAAAACAACATCATTCTTGCGGGGCACATCGATACTGCGTCCTCACTCTTAAAAGCATTTGATATTTTTATACTCCCCTCGTTAAAAGAGGGATTTCCGTATGCGCTTCTAGAAGCAGGCTCAGCAAAACTCCCGGTTATCGCTTCTGAGGTAGGCGGCGTACCCGAAATCATCCACGGCGGAAAGACAGGGCTTTTAGCGGCAGCCGGGGATGAATTTACGCTCACAAATCATATACAGATGCTTATGGATAACGCGGCACTGCGCACCCACTTCAGCGAAGCGCTTTACGAAAAGATACAAAAAGAATTTCGTATTGAACAGATGTTTGAACAAGTACAGAATATATATAAAAAATAAAAGCGTTCCGATATATCGGAACGCTTTTATGAATTCTCGTTTTTTACTACTTTCCCGATGACCTCTATAATATGGGTGCGCTTTCCCCATTCTCTCGCTTCTGAAAGTGTTGGGGTTAATATATCGTACCTATATTTGTATCGGCTATTGGTTCTGTCTGCTACAAGAAATATCCTGTCATCAATTTTCACAAGCGTCCCTAATGGCAATTCGTTCGTTGCCACAATGGGGAGATTTGTTTTGCAAAAATTGATGCCGGTATGAGGCGTAAATGCACCTTCGCATGGACGATCGTTCGTCTGCTCGGGCACTGCATTATATGCAGTAACAACACGCTTACTCAGCACCGTGGGCGACTCATGCTCAACAGGAACATACTCAATGCCCTCCTTTTTTAATTGCTCCCCAATCTCTCCGAGCGGGTCGCCATTTTCTTCTATCATCTGCTCCTCGGCATACGAATTAGTGACTACCAATGAACCCACATAATCAACCGCAGAGCTAAAAAATGAAGAAGTAAAAAGAAGCGGAATAGCGACAGAAACCAGAAAAGTCGGCCTCTTTTGCCTATTCATGGAGACATCTCCTCCTTTTTTGGTTTTTTGAATATTTTTTTCCATATGGTTTTTGTCCTTTGTTATAAGAACAATTCATACCACACGGAAAAGACTAAAAGAACCACCGTTGCGAATGATATCAGAAAATAAATCATTTGTCAAGTCTTTTCCTTAAAAAATGGCTCATTTTTGAGCATTTTCCGACAATTGACACCCGCCTGTAAAATAGCTCTAAAAACCGCCCCATACAGGGAAATTGCCCTAAAATAAGATATAATAAGGCAAGACAAAGTACTTTAAAAGGAGCAAGCCATGGCAAAAACGCCCCCTTCAGAGAAGGCGAAAGAGCTCTCAAGGGAACACTCTGCCGCAGAATTAAAAAAAACGGACAAAATAAAGCCCGCCCCCGAGCACGAAGGAGCACGCAACCACCACATAGCCGAAAACACGATGAAAGAAGCAGTGACTCTGGCAATGGAGAACCTTTACATCCCCAGGGGCGTGAAAAAAGAACCAACCGCCCTAAAAAGCAAGTGGGTGCGCAATTCAGCAATAAAACACTACGATACCGTATTCCCCGAACAGCTAAACCCGAATGGAACCATCCATGGCGGCCAGATCATGAAAAAAATGGATTTAGCATCAAGCATATCCGCACGGCTCCATGTGGGAAACGCCTATTGCGTTACAAAAAGCACGGACGGTTTTGATTTTAAGGCGCCCGCGTTTCTTGGGGACATTCTTGTGTACAAGGCCTCAGTAAACCGCGTTTGGGGTACTTCCATGGAGGTAGGCGTCCGCGTAGATGCCATAAGCCCTATGAGCGGCAAACAATGGCATATTTGCTCAAATTACTTTACCTATGTCGCACTTGGTGCAGACAAAAACAAGGTGTCCATCGGTCCGGTAATTCCAATAACAAAGGCAGAAAAACGCCGATTTAAAGAAGCCGGGGGAAGACGCAAAAAACGGCTCCAAAACAACAAAAAATAATGATAAAAGGGCCTTATTTGGGGCCTTTTTTATATTTGACTTTTTAATATAAATATGATATAATTAACCTTAGAAAATAAATAAAACCCTGCCAGCGCTCTTCGAGCTCTGGCGAAACGAGGAGGTATTTAAAAATGTTTCAGACACCGGCAACTACGACAACGCCGTTCACTCCGTCCTATGCGCACCTTGTCCATACGAGACACCTTGCTCTCCCGTTGGAAGACCTTAGGGAGCTAGACAAGGAATTTGATAACCGCACCATAGCGCGCGCGGAACGCAACGAGAACGGCTCCTACAATGTGCTGGCATTCGACCAGGTTGTGGAACAGAACAAATCGGAGAGGCAAGCAGAAAGATCCGTCACTTTCTACAACAGCTGGTACCACAATAGCTCGTTACACCTCTAACTAACAAAAGCCCGTTATTTTCATACGAAAGTAACGGGCTCGTTTTTTTTATTACATCTTATCAATAAGACTAAAATAGAGAAATACCTCCAAGAGCTTCCCTATTCTCAGGATGACCCGGATGATCAGGATGATAAGTCCGATGCTCAGCGCAAGACGGAACCAATGCTCGCGGGTATGAGGTACTTCGTAAATCTCCATACCTAATACGACGGTGTGGGTGTAAACTCCGCTCCAATGCCAAATGTATTCTGAAGCACGGCAACCAGCCCCCACACAGCGGCCATAACAAAAAGAGTGATGATGCCGTAAGTAATATAGTTCTTTGCGCTCGCAAGCTTTACCTCATCCCCTGCGGCAGTGATATACGAAATAACTCCCCACAAAAACACAACGGAGCCGAGCGCCATGATGATTATCACAAGATAATTAAAGATATACACAATCTTGTAGATAATATCAGAAATAAGCGAACCGCTCTGCGCGTAGGCGAAAACGGGAGCAAAAGCACTTACGACCATCGCTATTTTTTTGAAATTGTTCATATATGTTTATTGTACTACGAAAAATAAAAAGAGGGCTACCGAAGCAACCCTCGTCATTAACATTTAGATTCCATCCGAAGATTGAATGTCATTAGAATAATGCTACCCAATCCGAATTTCGAAAAACAGATATATCGCCGTAAGAGCCAAAAAGGTTGCTGCGGAAATAATAATCGCATTAAAAGCGGACGGATATATTGGATAGCACATACATCTCACACAGCTTTTGCGAAAATGCGGCTCGCAAAAAGCATCTTTTAGCTTTTCCCCCATTTGTTCTCTATGTATTCTCAACGCCTTTTCAATGGTTAGTGCTTGGACTCGCATATCTTCCTCCGAATTTTTAAATTTACTCAGGTGGATTATAACATATATTTATTAGCCTGTCAATATATTATGATATAAACTTTTTCAGCAGCCCAAAATCCTTTTTAAGCGTATCCATCTCGCTCCCGTTATAAAGGGCAACTGCGGGGTGATAGAGAGGGAGAATTCTTACCAAGCCGTACCTTGCTTTTGCCTCAAACACCTTGCCGTGCATCTTGCTTATGGATTGGAGCTCGGATTCAAGCCCAAACTTTCTCATAATATAACCCATAGAAAACCGCCCAAGTGTTGCGATGACTTTCGGCTGAATGATGTCTATCTGCCTATCCAAAAACGGCGCATATAGCTTTATTTCTTCAGGCAGAGGGTCCCTATTTGATGTGGGACGGTCTTTTACTACATTGGTTACATACACCTCTTTTCTATCAAGCGAAATGGACTCTAAGAGCTTATCCAGCACATTGCCTGCCGCACCACAAAAAGGCCTGCCTGTTTCTGCTTCGTTCTTGCCAGGCGCCTCTCCAATAAACATAATGCGGGCGTTATGGCTTCCCTCACCTATCACAGGAAGAGCCTTATTTTTTATCCGCTCTTTGTACAACGGAGATTCTTTAAGATTCAGCACCTCATCTTTGATTTTACGCATTTCTTCGGTGCGATTGTCGTTTTTCATGTTTTCATAATACCACAAACGACCCGCCGGAAGCGGATCGTTTGAAAAAGTGTTGCGGGGGCCGGAATTGCACCGGCGTCTGGAGGTT
>PFCO01000005.1 GCA_002772995.1 Candidatus Niyogibacteria bacterium CG10_big_fil_rev_8_21_14_0_10_46_36 | reverse complement strand
CTTGCGGAAATGCCCGCCCATGCGCGCGGCGGAGCCGCGCGGGGTTCTGTTTCTTCGTCAAATCAAATTTGGTGGACCTGGGGGGAATCGAACCCCCGCCTCCGCAATGCGAATGCGGCATTTTACCACTGAACTACAGGCCCAAAATTGCCCCTCCATACCTACTGTTATATAGTAAAAATATACATTATACTTTCTCATAAAACCAGAGCGCATTTCTATGAAACAAAAAACACCGTCTCGCAAGCAACAAACACATAAAAAGAAAAAAGGCCTTATCGTGTTTGCGATCCCTACATACAATGAAGCAGATAATATTTCTAATATTGTTTCAGTCATAGATACGGGTCTCCAAAAATATTTTAAAGCATACGACGCACTCATTATAAACGCAGATAATGACTCCCCGGACGGAACAAAAAACGCGTTTTTGCGCACGCGCACAAAAAGCAGAAAAAAATATCTCTCTTCAAGAAAACACTACAAAAGAAAGGTAAAAGGAAAGGGCTATAATATGCAAATGGCGCTTGAATATGCCCAAAAACAAAACGCTCTCGCGATAGGATTTGTTGACGGCGATATCCGAAGCGCTAACCCCGAATGGGTAAAAAAACTCATCTCCCCGATACTGAAAGGGTATGATCAAGTATTGCCGATATTTCTGCGCAACGAATATGACGGCTCCATTACAAACATGCTTGTTTTTCCCGTTATGCAGGGATTTCTCAATACCAACATCCGTCAGCCCATCGGCGGAGAAACCGCGCTTTCACGGGATGCCATTAATGTTATGCTGCTGCGAAAATGGAACGATACCGCGCACCTATACGGTGTAGATATTTATTTTGTCATACAAGGCATCATTCACCGGCTGAAAATCGCGCAAGTCTCGCTCGGCATCAAGGAGCACAAGCCGTCTGCGCCAAAGTTAGACAGCATGTTTTTACAGGTTGCGAATTCTCTTTTAGGCCAGCTTCGCTACTACCGAAAAGCCTGGGACAAGCCCCGCATAGAAAAGCAAAACATTCCGACCGTGACGATGACAGGCAAGAATAATCTTCACACTCCCGAAGTAGCATTTAACTACAAGCATAAAAAAGAATTGCTTATTGATGATTTCCGCAGGCACAAAAAAGTGCTTCCTTCTATTTGCAACAAAGCGCTCATCAACTACCTTTCGCGGCATTTAGTTCCTGAAAAGATATTCACGGTATCCGCACGAGACTGGGCGGAGATTGTTTACACCGTTCTTCACAGAAAAAAGCATTTTACGAAGAAGGAACTTGAGGGACTGCGCGTGCTATTCTTTGCTCGATTTCTCACCTATTACCGCGAGGTGCTTGAGATGACTCACGAGTCTTCGGAAAAACACATCATCAAACAGGCGCATACCTTCCGCGTAGTACGACGCCAGCAAAAGTCACGCACCACAGCAGCAAAAATATAGAGTATGACAGCGCATGCACTTCTTTTTACGCTCGCCGCCATAGGGCTCAGCGAGACGGCATACCTCATACGAAAACGGAAAGCGTCCCAAAAACCCCTCTGTTTTATCGGAGAAAACTGTGCTGCCGTTCTCTCAAGCAGACACAACAAAACCTTCGTGCTTATGCATAATGATGTCGCGGGATTTTTGTTTTATGTAGGTATTTCTATTATTACCGCTTTTCTGGTTATCGGCGTGCCTCCTGCTTCATTCTGGCTTTTGCTCGCCAAAATTGGTATTTTTGCAGGAGTGGCTCTTTCGTGCTTTTTTATCTTCCTTCAATGGAAAGTGGTCCGCGCTTGGTGCTTTTGGTGCCTCATGTCATCATTCACCATCTTCGCCATGGCGCTTATTATTCTTATCAAAAATCTTATTGTATAAATTTCGTATGAAAAAAGACGCATCATATCATATCTTACGCATTGCAGTCGGCATAACATTTGTCTGGATAGGCATTTTAATATTCCAGAGCCCGGAAGCGTGGGGAGGATTTGTCGAGCCCTGGGTAGAAAACCTTTTACCGCTTCCACTCAAAGATATCATGCTCGCCACAGCAGCCGTTGATGTTGTTATCGGATTCTTTCTTCTTGTGGATGTATATGTCTGGATATTCGGATTCTTGGGCGCCTTGCACCTTGCAACAGTCCTTATTACATCAGGCATCACAGCAGTAACGGTTCGTGATATCGGTCTTCTGGGAGGTCTTATCGCAATCACTCTTGTGTCATGGAAAACAAAAGCCCGCTGAAAGAACGGTTTTTTGCCTTTCTCCTTATCATAGGTCTTGCGTTCGCTTTTTTGGTGCTTCTCCGGAAGGGTAATGAAACAACAGCCACAGAAACGGCAACTGTTTCTATACGAGATGCGGTTGTTGCGGTAGAAATTGCGGACACAAGCGAAGAACGCGCGCTTGGACTTGGCGGACGCAATCACATGAAAGAAAACGAGGGAATGTTTTTTATCTTTGAGAAGCCGGGATATTATCCATTCTGGATGAAAAACATGGAATTTCCCTTAGACATCATCTGGATAGGAGATGATTTTACAATAACGCATATAGAACACGGGGTTTCGCCTGACACATTCCCGAATCAATATGTGTCCGAGAAGCCCGCCCAATATGTCCTTGAGGTACACAAAGGGTTTTCAGAAGATTATGCCTTTTCTGTCGGAGACGCAGTTATCTTTAACAGAAACGGGGTCATTTCCGAATAGGTTGCGCATCACCACACAAAAAGCACCTGACAGCAGGTGCTTTTTGTTTTGTTTGTCGGAGTGGAGAGAATCGAACTCTCGCTACGGACTCCCGAAGCCCGCGTACTACCACTATACTACACTCCGCAGTTTTTCTATTCTACAAAATATTTTTTCCGTATCTCTTGCACTTCTTTTTCTTCTTCTTCTTCTTTGCGCTTCTTTGCCTCAGCGCCTATTTTCTGCAATTTATTATCAGAAAGCGCACATAATTCACGCACCCGCCCTTCTTCGTATGTCCGCTCGTTTTTAGACGGGTCATCAAGCACCTCTTCTAAAAGCACATGAAGAATGAACCCTACCCGCGGTCCGCCTTCCATGCCGCATATATTCATTACATCTTCACCGTTCACAGCAAGCTGGGATACGGAGAGGGGAGAACGGAGCGCTTCTTCTATCATGGATTCATATTTCCGGAGCCGGTACGGCCGCTCTTTTGGCCTGCCCATTCCAATTCTGTCGCAATACCGCACCTTAAGCAAATCTTCTATATTATCCATACCGACATTGCGCACAATACGGCGCACCGCCGAAAGTGTCACCACTTCAGTATCCGAAAAAAACAAATGCCACCGGACCAGGAGATACACATCGTCAATCATCTTCTTTCCGTACCGAAGCCGCGTAAGCGCTTCTTTTGCCATCTTGGCACCCACCACCTCATGTCCGTAAAATGTAGAATCTTTCCCTTCGCCCCGCTTTGTGCGCGGCTTGCCGGCGTCATGCAAGAGTGCGGCAAGCCGGACCTTCAGCGTCCAGTCATTCTCCACCGCATGCATAAGCGCACGGATGTTGTGTTCCCATACTGTGTAGATGTGATGCTTATTCTGCCCAATATCCCAACCTTCTTCAATTTCAGGCAAGACATAGCGAAGCATGCCCGACTCGCGCAAGCGCTCAAGCCCGCGGTCAGGAGAAGGGGACATGAGCAGTTTTGAAAATTCATCACGGATGCGCTCCTGTGAAATATACTGTAACAGGCCGCCTTTTGTTTGAAGAGCCCGCTCTGTCTGCTCCTCAATCGTATACTTAAGCTCTGAAGCAAACCGCACCGCCCGAAGCATACGGAGCGCGTCTTCCTCAAAACGGTCTTCAGGGTTTCCTACCGCACGGAGTATTTTGTCTTTTAAATCCTTTTGTCCGCCGAACAAGTCAACAATCTTTCCATCCGCAACACGATACGCAAGCGCGTTTACCGTAAAATCACGCCGTCCCAGATCATCATCAAGCGTCTTCGCAAAGGTTACTTCGTCGGGATGACGTTTATCTGAATATTTTGCTTCTACGCGGTACGGCGTTACTTCTACAATAGAAAGCATTGCGTCCTCGGCTCCCGTTTTTACGCCAACGGTACCGAAGTTATTTTCGTATACGCTTTCGGGAAACACCTGTTGGATATCTTCGGGGGTTGCGTTTGTTGTAATATCCCAGTCCTTCGGTTTTTCTCCGCGCAAAAGATCGCGGACGCATCCGCCCACAAGATAACTCTCAAACCCCGCCTGCTCAAGCGACTGAGAGACGGTCTGAATTTCTTTCGGAATAGAAAATGACATAGACAATGGCGTCCCCGAGAGGATTTGAACCTCTGGCCTCTTCCTTCGGAGGGAAGCACTCTAATCCGCTGAGCTACGGGGACAAAACATAAGCGCGCCCGGAGGGACTCGAACCCCCAACCTCCTGGTTCGAAGCCAGACACTCTATCCAGTTGAGCTACGGGCGCACAAACAAATAAAAAAAGTTAAACTCACCTTAAAATACCATGCTTCACACAAAAAAAGAAGCCCTGTCAAGAACATTCCTCGACAGGGCTTTATGAGTTAATTCACAAATACTGGTATGCGATCGGTTCTCACCCAATCAGCTCCTGCCTTAAATCCAAGATGGATCACCGCGGTGTTCCCTTGGATATCTTCCGGCACCCTCCATACAAAATGGTTCGGTATCAAGGACTGGTCAGTTGAGCTTGCGAGCACTATCTCCTCTCTCCAGCCCCCCTGATCCCAGAAAGCAATCTGGAAATGCCATGGCGACTGTGAATCGACTATAGCTGCTCTCCAGGTGATGGTAACCACATCGCCGGGGGATACCTGCGTTCCGCTCTCCGGAGAAAGAATCTCAAGATAGGCATAGTCCGACTTTTTCGGACGACTATCAACGGTATTCCGCGTCTGCTGCTTGGGCATGTTTTGTAGCTCATATCCAAGCTTTTGAGCTGTGCCGGATATAATACCCAACTCCTTTTTCCGTTTTTCGTCTATCTTTGGAACATCCTCAGGAATCATATCCCGCAAGAGCTGTCCCGTTTTGTCATTTCGCATTTTGTCCTTATCAAAAAGTTCATATGTTACGGGATCTATCTTGTATTCCGCAATAATGTCTGTGCTGTAGGGGTCAAAATACCTCGGTTGGTAATAGTGGTACCCCGATGTCAAAACGGCAAGCAACGCCATTGCATACGCAAATCCTTTCGTTGCCCTGATGAAGCCACCGATGCCATCATCGCTTTTGCTTTCTTTCTGATCCTTCTGACTATCCGTTTTAGCTCCTTTCCCTTCCATAACGCGAATAACGAGCGTTAATACCGCGCCGACAATCAGTGATGTAATAATCATCGTCACAGTGAAAGAGAAGTGTGTTCCGTTCTTCTCTGCAAAAAAACGAATAAAGAAGAACACGAGTGCGAATGACGCGGCAACTCCGCTAAACCGGTATATCGGGGGCCAAAGCGCACGCATCATTGTGCTTCCCATTGCTTGGGCCGCATTGCTCATCTTTTCTTTGGAAGAGAAAAATGCCTTCCATAACATAACGAGAGCAAACACGGCTATCGCGACATACGCGGGCCATCCTATTTGGACGACCGTGTCACTCAAACGGTTTAATACTACAAGCAGAAGACCTGCGCCAAGCGCTATCTTTCCACACTCCTGAACGCGCGCACGCAAATCTTTTTTCGGCGTGTTTGTATCCGCCATGATACGCCTCCTTGTTATGAAATCTTAGCTATTGTTTCATCTATCTTAGCAACAACGCTGTCTACTTTGTCCTGTACATCTTTTGCCGTTTTTTCAGCGCCGTGCTTTTTTTCGGTCAATAGCTCCCGTAAAAGCTCTACAAACGAGCCTCCGAGAGAAAGCGCCGTAGCGTTCCAATTGCCCTTCACTGCTTCGGCGTATTCCTTCGTAACCTCCGCGCGCGCGCTGCCTTTGATGCGGATTGCATCGGCATCAAGGCCCACATACTCCGGATCGATCTTTATGTTGTGATCGATGACTTTGTAGCCGACCTTTTTACACTGCACGGAAAGCAAGCGCTTTGTTTTCTTTTCGATTTCGTCCTGGTGTTCGACGATATCCATGGGATTTTCGTATTTGCCGGCAACCGATGAAACGATATCCATCATTTCCGTTGCAAAATAATCCCATCGCTGCTGATCATCACGGAGCTTATAGGCAAGAATAGCGGGCTTTTGTCCCCGTATCGCCTTGCCGTCGTTCAGCTGGAACGAACCAAAGAGGTCAAGTTTCAGCCTGATAGTTTTTCCATTGTACCGAACGATAATTTCCTGGTCCGGAAGATTGATATCTATAATCTTTCCGTCCATGATCCTCCAAGTAAAGAACGGCCACAGCACTCCGCGCCAGTTTGCAGTATCATATACCCAGACCGGGTCGCCTTTCCTGGTAAGAACCAGTTTATCCGGATATGCATGCGCTGAGAACGCCTGCGAAATATAGAGCGCCGACACCCCTATGAATGTCAGCGTAAATTCCCACGAAAGCACTCCTCTCCAGGAAAGTGAAAACGCGTATATACTTCCGAGCACAACACCCAATAAAAGAATATTTGCGGTGATATGCATAACGCGCAAGTTCCATGGAAGAGACTCTCCGGAAGCCTTCGTCTGATTTTGAGACGAAGGCGATATCCCCATGCGCTGTAATGTATCCTGAATGCCTTTTTTAAGGCTCATGTGACTAACCTCCTTTTGTGAATTTTTGTTCAATTTTCAAGGATTTTTACGGTGCTAATTATACCACTAAAAAATATAAAAATCAAGCCTTTTCCCAAAACATCAAAAAACCTTTGTTTTAAGCCAAAATAAACGGCTCACACCCCGTGTGAGCCGTTTATTCTTATACATATATAAAGGAGGGGGGAGGTCAAAGGGATTTTTCTTTCGGCCGGTATTGAAGCGCTTCCATAATGTGGTTCTTTTCAACGCTTCTGCTTTCTTTTAGATCCGCGACGGTGCGTGCAACCTTAATGACCCGATGATATGCGCGCGCAGAAAGCTTCAACCGCTCTGCGGCCTGCAAAAGGGCGGCGCGCGCCTCTTTTGAAAGAAGCGCATGCGCTTCAATATCCCGCACATTCATTTCACTGTTCGTAAATATGTGCCTCTTGCTGCGCCGAAAACGCTCACGCTGTATGCCGCGCGCACGCATAATGTGTGCACGCATGTCTGCAGAAGACACAGCATGCGGGTCTTTTTCATCCAATTTTTCGTGAGGAATTTCGCCAACATCCACCCATACATCAATGCGGTCCACAATGGGACCAGACAATTTCCGCTGATAACGAAATAATGATGACGGCGAACAGGAGCATTCTTTTGTCTTTGATCCAAAATATCCGCACGGACACGGATTCATTGCCGCAACCAGCATAAAGCGCGCGGGGAATTGCACAACGCTTCGTGCGCGCGCGACAGTAATAAACCCATCCTCAAGCGGCTGGCGCAAGGCTTCAATGATGCGCCTATCAAATTCGGGAAACTCATCCACAAAAAGAATGCCACGATGCGCAAGCGTTATTTCTCCCGGCTTTGGGAACGCACCGCCGCCGACCAAAGAAACATACGATGATGTATGGTGTGGGCTTCTGAACGGACGCGTACTCATAAAAGGCGCGTCGGGAAGCATTCCTGCAACACTATGAATTGCGGTAACCTCAAATGCCTCTTCCAAAGAAAGCGGGGGAAGAATCCCAGGCAAAGCACGGGCAAGGAGTGTTTTTCCGGTACCTGGCGGGCCCGACATGCCCACATTGTGACCTCCTGCTGCCGCTATAACAAGCGCTCGTTTTGCAGATTCCTGTCCCCGGATATCATTCATATCAAATTCGTATGCCGCGCCATCCGCGTGAAACGGTTTTCGCTCAAACGGCACTATCTCCACATTCCCAGAAAGATGATCGGCGACATCAGCAAGCGTGTGCGCCTCGTGCACCGCTATATCCTGTATAAAAGATGCCTCTTTGCCATTTCCTTTCGGGAGCACAACTGATGTGAATCCTTTCTCTTTTGCTTTTTTAATGAGCGGTAAAATGCCTTTTACCGGGCGGAGCTCTCCGTTAAGCGCAAGCTCGCCAAGAAATAAAGTGCGCTCCGGTGTGGAATGAATCTGTTTTGAAGCCAAAAGATACGCAACCGCTATCGCAAGATCAAAATACGGACCCTCCTTTTTGATATCCGCCGGCGCGAGAGAAGCAATAACTTTTTGGTTTTTCTTATGGGGCGGATAAAAGCCCACATTTGCAATAGCATAGGAGATGCGGTGACGCGCTTCATCAACCGCCTTGTCGGCAAGCCCCACAATGGTAAATGAGCGAAGCCCCTGAGACACATCGAGCTCTACATCTATAATATTTCCCTCAAGCCCGGTCACTTGAGCCGCATGAACTTTTACCGACATATTGGCTCTAGTGTATCAACTTTTCCCCGCACAAAGCAACAAAAAATCCCCCTCGCGAAGAAGGGGATAAGAAAAACAAAGTTTTACATGCCGGGATTTGGCGGGGACATGGGAGATGACGGTATTGCCGCCCCTCCTTTTTTCTTCTTATCTACAAACCGCCAGATAAGGCCGACGACAAGCATGCCGCCGAAAAAGAACGGCCCAAATCCAAAAAGGAAAAAGAGGCCCGCCAATACTACTGCCCAAATACCGATGGTTATTGCGTTTACTCCTTCTAATTTCATATAAAAAACGGATTACTAATAATTATATTTCAAGCCCATTTTGTGCAAGACACGTCCGATATTGCGATTCAAGAAATGAAGACGAATGCGGGACATGCGCTTGCACATAACACTGCTTGCGAATAACAATGGGACGATATTCAAACCAAATAAATCCGAACACGGTGAGCACAAACCCCGCGATAGAAAGCCAGATGATAACATCATTGCGCACGTCTTCGTGGGCTTTTGTTTTCTTTGCCGGCATATTGTTATTATACCGTCTGCAATGTTTTTAAAAAAATAAAACTGTGCATTACCCGCACCAAATGCGCACGCATATATGGTATTCTTAAATTAATGATAGAACTTGCAATCGTCATTGTGATTGTCGCGGCACTCGGCATACTTGCAACGCTCTTGCGGCAACCTTTGGTGCTCGCGTATCTGGCAACCGGCGCAATCATTGGGTATTTTGGTTTCTTCCATGTAACCGACCGGGAATTTTTCCGGGTGTTTTCGGATCTTGGAATCATGTTCCTTCTTTTTTTAATAGGACTTGAGATAAATTACACATCGCTCCGCCTGGTAGGAAAAACCTCTCTCATCATCGGCATGGGACAGATACTGTTTACTTCTCTTATTGGATTCGGCATATCAACGCTTCTCGGATTTGGCATGCTGCCGTCTCTTTATATTGCGATCGCACTCACATTTTCAAGTACCATTATCGTTATCAAGATACTTTCAGACAAAAAGGACCTGAACAGCCTTTACGGAAAGATAAGCATCGGATTTTTGTTAGTACAGGACTTTGTCGCCATTCTTATTTTGATATCGCTTGCCGGGATTCAGGCTGACGGATCGTTTTTGCTCAAGCCCTTGCTGATAACGCTTGCTGAAGGCATCGGTCTTTTCCTGCTGATGCTCTGGCTGGGAAGAAAAATTATGCCAAAGGTTTTTGATATTATTGCGCACTCACAAGAACTTCTTTTTATCGCAAGCCTGGCGTGGGTGTTCTTGATAGCGGCAACCGTATCGCGTATCGGGTTTTCGATAGAGATAGGCGGCTTTCTTGCAGGACTCGCCCTTGCAAACTCATCGGAGCACTTTCAGATAGCAAACCGCATAAAATCACTCCGTGATTTTTTCATTCTTATTTTCTTTGTCATTCTTGGTTCTTCGCTTGCGCTTACTCATTTTGACGGCCTTGCTCTTCCTATCATACTGCTTTCAGCGTTCGTGCTGATTGGAAACCCCCTTATCGTTATGGTGCTTATGGGTCTTATGGGGTATCGTGCGCGAACCAGTTTTTTTGCGGGTGTCACTGTCGCGCAAATCTCGGAGTTCAGCCTTATCCTTGCGGCCCTCGGCCTAAAGACCGGGCACATCGCGGAAGAAACGGTTGCAATCATTACCGCAGTGGGCATTGTCACAATCACGCTTTCTTCATACCTCATGATACACTCGGAACGCATCTTTAAATTGCTTGAACGGCATCTCCGGATATTTGAACGCGCGCACCCCGCCCAAGAAGCTCTCCCCGGCATTGCACAAAAACGGATTATTCTTTTTGGGTTTCACCGCACCGGGAAAAGCGTTGCAACAGAGCTTCCAAAAGATGAATTCTTGGTAATAGATTTTGACCCCGAGGTCATCCAGAGACTCCGAAAAAAGAATATCGCATGCGTATTCGGCGATATGCGCGACTCGCTTGTGCTGGATGAGGCGGGCGTACGCCAGGCAAGCGTTGTTATTTCCACCAATCCCGACCTAGAAGACAATTTGGTACTTTTACAGCATCTGCGGCGGACAAAAAAACGCCCGTCCATCATTGTGCGGGCGCGTACAGATTTTGATGCAGACGCCCTGTATCGCGCGGGCGCCCATTACGTTATTCTTCCGCACTTCACCACCGGAAAATACATTGGAAAGGCGGTGAAGCAGGGGATAACAAAAACAAGCCTTGCTGCTCTTAAGAAAAAAGACATCGCCCTTTTTGAGAGACGCAACGAACTTCTCGCATAAACAATAACACCTCGCGTTGCGAGGTGTTATTCTGAGTGCTCAACGCATGTCCGCGCCGCAGGATTTGCTTCTAGGCGCTTCATGTCCATCTTTTCTCCGCCTTTTTCGCATGTCCCGTATATTCCTTTCTCTATTCTCTCAAGCGCTGCGGCGACTTCTTTTAACCGTTCTTCGAGCTGGTATTCTATGCCGACCATGTTGTCCATTTCCTCAAATGTGTCGGCCATTTCGTTTGCGTCAGATACCATGGGGTTCATATCCGGAGATGTCGGCTCCCAGTCACCCTTTACATCAGGATTCGGCCGCGCCATTTTTTTCAGCTCGCCCTCTAAGCGCGTTTTTTCTTCTTCCAGTTTTTGGTGAAAATGCTCAAACTCTTTCATATGCCCCCTATCATACACCAATAAAAGCAAACATGGAAGAGCGCGCCTGCTTGAAAAAAGGCGCACATTCATTTATATATAAGGCATATCATCTATGAACGAACTTGCCTCCGCCATACACACCCTCATAGAAACGCATGAACGGTTCTTGATAGCAACCCGCCCCCAAGCACAGCGTAATGTTATTTTCGCGCGCGAGGCGCTTCGTTTTGCGCTTGCAACACGGGGAGCAAAAGCAATTGCTCTTCCGGAGCTTTCTCCGTCGCACACAAGCGAATGGGCGGGCATTCTTCCTCCGAAAACACCCGCATCAATACCCGCGAAAATAATTATTTCTCTCCCGAAAAACAAAACAAAAGAAGTGCAATACAAAGAACACGATGACACAACAACATTCGTCATCACCCCAAAAGAAAAAATGGACGCCAAAGATATTACCGTCCGCGAAGAACTTCCTGAGGTGGACGTGGCATTCTTCTTTTTTCCGTACGAAGATTCATTCCGAAACGAGGTTATAAAACATGTGTCGCTTCCATCAAAAGAAAAAATGGTGTTTTTGCTTGAGAATGAAAAAACAATGGCAGAAAAAATTTATACAATCTCAGAATCAACAACATTCCGTCCGGAAGAAGAGATTGTGTGGGCAACTCTTTTGTATTGCTCCCTGGTTCTTGAAACAGATAATTTTCGCATAAAAACAAATGCAGACTCATTTCACCTCGCAGAACAGCTGGTAAAGCGGGGAGCAAATACCGACGCACTTGCAGCCCTTGAAGAGCAGAAGGAGGGAGATGGCGGCCGAAATCTTTCGTATGCCCAAATTTTGGGACGAGCGCTTGCGCGCACCCAGGTAGATGAAGCAACGCACTCATCCTGGACATTCCTTACCCAGAAAGACTTCCAGAAAAGCGGTATACAAAGTGACAAAAAGGAGGTTGCAGTAAAAGATGTCCTTGAGTATATAGAGCGAATTGTCCCGCGCGTAGAAACATCGTTTCTGCTCTGGGAGGGGAACCCGCATGTCTCATGCATCATCAAAAGCAAAAACAACGCGTTTATTTCACGCTGTGCGGCAACCGACTCATTTTCATGCGCGCGCACAGTGTGCCGAGGGGAGGATTTTTCTTCGTTTACCCACGCAGAACTAAAAATCCGTGAATTGTTGAAAGAGACAAAATACGATACAATTATGTAATGGCGGACTTGCGCGAAGAACAGGAGAAGCGATTAGCAGAGTTTCGCAAGAAAGAAGCCGAGGATCTTACGCGAATACTCGCACGAAAATACGATCTCTCTTACATCGATCTCTCCGGAATCACTATAGACCTCGACGGGCTTCAGATATTGAAAGAAAAAGACGCGCGTCGGGGACAAGTGGCTATTTTCCAAAAGATAGGAAAAAAACTCCGTATCGCAATTAAAAGTCCGAATCTCGATGAGACGAAAGAGGTGCTTTCGTCGTTGCAAAATCTCGGGTACTCTTACGAGCTTTTTTTGGCGTCCGAACACAGCCTGGAGCGCGCATGGTCGCGGTACAAGGAGGTCCCTGAATTTATAGAAACAAAACGCGGATTCATAGATATTTCAGTAGAACGGCTCCAGGAATTTTCAGAAAAAATAGACAATGTGGAGACGCTCCGCACTACACTCGACCCAATGATACATACAACGCAACAACGGAAGGTGTCCGAAATATTAGAAGTGGTTCTTGCGTCCGCCCTTAAACTTGGGGCGTCAGATGTTCATGTGGAACCTCAAGAAAAAGAGGTGCGCATGCGTCTGCGTTTGGACGGCATACTGCAGGATATTGTTATGCTGCCATTCCCCGTCTACAAACTCATCCTTTCGCGGGTAAAACTCGTCTCGGAGCTGAAATTGAATATTCATGAAAAGCCGCAAGATGGTCGGTTTACCATCCGCCCGGAAGAGGGGCGGGCAATTGAAGTGCGCACATCAATCCTTCCCGGCGCATACGGCGAATCTATTGTTATGCGTATCCTCGATCCGGAAACAATCTCCATTGAGGTCGCAAACCTTGGCATGTCCCCACAACTCCAATCGCTTGTAGAAGAAAATCTCAAAAAACCAAATGGCATGATACTGACCACTGGGCCGACCGGTTCAGGAAAAACAACAACACTCTACGCATTTATTAAAAGAAAATATACGCCCGAAGTAAAAATAGTGACCATTGAAGACCCAATTGAGTATCATATTGTCGGCATCAACCAAACGCAGGTAGATGCAGCAAAAGGATATAGTTTCGCGACCGGTCTTCGCTCCATCTTGCGCCAGGACCCCGACATCATCCTTGTTGGGGAAATCCGCGACCTCGAAACCGCAAACACAGCAATGCACGCTGCGCTCACCGGCCATTTAGTATTCTCAACACTCCACACAAACGACGCCGCAGGCACCATTCCACGATTGATAGATCTCGGAGTGCGCCCGTCCATCATTGCGCCTGCAATCAATATGTCTATGGCTCAGCGTCTTATCCGAAAACTCTGCGACGCATGCAAGAAAAAAAGCGCCCCTTCTCCTGAAGAGAAAAAGCGCATTGAGGAAACCATCGCGTCGTTTCCTGAGGGCGTCGGGCACCCCGACATATCCAAGCCATTTTCTTTATACCATCCGGGTAAATGCGGTGAATGCAACTTTACAGGGTATAAAGGGCGTGTCGGCATCTTTGAGATACTCCTTATTGATGATGCCGTAGAGCGCCTTATTCTCGAAAACCCTTCTCACGCACAGCTTCGCAACGAAATGAAACGCCAGCGTATTCCAAATCTTTTCCAAGATGGTATCTTAAAGGTATTGGAGGGGCTTACCTCAATAGAAGAGGTTGAGCGCATGGCGGGAGAAAAATAAAAAACCCCATAGTCTCTAGGCAATACCCGCGCGAGGCGAGTAACGGATATAACACAGAGGAATACCCCAGCCGGAGCCAGAATACCCTTCGTGCAACACCCAAAAAGCAAAGTTATATAGATTGCCTAGAGGATATGGGGTTCTTCAATAAACCGCTTGCATTGTAGCAAAAAAAATACATTTTGTCAAGAAATACCATGACCATAAGCAAACCAAGCCAACAACAAGAAGACCGGTCTATAGATTCCGCATTACGCCCCAATCTCTGGAAAGAGTACATAGGACAAGATGCAATAAAGGAAAATATCGCACTATTAATCCGGGCCGCACAAGAGCGGAAGGAGCCCGTAGAACATGTGTTCTTCCACGGGCCGCCTGGCCTTGGAAAAACTACGCTCGCGCACCTCATTGCACACGAAATGAATGCACAGATCAAAACAACATCCGGCCCGGCAATAGAACGGGTGGGGGATCTTGCTTCTTTGCTTACCAATCTTTCCTCGCACGATATTCTTTTTATAGACGAGATACACCGTTTAAATAAAACAGTAGAAGAAGTGCTTTACCCCGCGCTTGAGAATAGGACAATAGACATTATTATTGGCAAAGGACCCGGCGCGCGCTCCATTCAGCTTGAACTCCCGCCGTTTACACTCATTGCAGCAACCACCCGCGTTTCTCTCCTTTCTTCTCCGCTCCGTTCACGGTTCTCAGGAGGAACATTCCGTTTGCAGTATTATACTGAAGAGGAAATACAAAAAATTATACACCGCTCAGCACGTATTTTAAGCGTAACGCTCGACGACGATGCCTCACGTATTATCGCCGGGCGCGCACGCGCAACGCCCCGTGTCGCAAACCGCCTACTTAAACGTTGCAGGGACTATGCCCAGGTTCACGGATTTCCAAGCATCAGCAAAGAAGTCGCGGACAACACGCTCCGCATGCTCGGAGTAGACGAAAAAGGCCTGGAAGATGCGGACCGTCGCGTACTTGCGGTACTTATAGAAAAATTCGGCGGAGGACCGGTAGGAGTGCAAACACTCGCCGCAGCATCTTCCGAGGAAGCAGCTACCATAGAAGAAGTATACGAACCGTATCTTTTGCGGCTTGGGTTTATTGAGCGGACACCACGAGGACGACTCGCAACAGAAGCCGCCTGGAATCATCTCAAGAAAAACCCGCCGCAAAAAACTCTCTTATGAACATAGCTATCATCGCACACAGCATTATATTGATAGGCATGTTCGGCTTCATCGGTCTTTTGCTTCATTACAAACAAGAATATTCATTTGAAAAGAGGCGCAAACAATCCACCGTGCTTGCGTTCGGCATTATTATTACTATTCTCATGGTTCTTTCTACCATAGCGCTCTTCCAAGTGCCCTGGTCAGCATTTCTTTCATAGGCCATATGACAATAATTCATCCCGGAGAAAAAATAATACGCGTCGTCCACCGGCACTGGATAGTGGTCGCGCAAAAGATGACCATGGTTGCATTTCTCATACTTGTACCGATTGTCGGCCTGTTTCTTCTTCCGCTTTTTGTGATTCCGGAAGCGCTTGCTGCGCTTGCCGTGTATCTTTTCTCTTTGTATACTCTTTTCATAGCAGTAATCGCATTCGGCATGTGGATGGATTATTATCTTGATATCTGGATAATTACTTCGGAACGTATCATTGATATCGAGCACAAGGGCGTTTTTAACCGGGAAGTGTCAGAATTTATGATGGAGCGCGTACAAGACGTTACTACACATAATCCGAACTTCTTATCACTTCTCCTCGGATACGGCACAATTGAAGTGCACACCGCGGGAGAAAAAACATTTGTCGGACATGATCTCCCCAATGTAAAAGAGATCAAAGACATTATTATTGAAACACGAATGAAAAGAGCATGAGCGGTCATTCAAAGTGGTCACAAATAAAACACAAAAAAGCAGCAACAGACGCAAAGAAAAGTAAGACATATGGGAAAATAACCCGCATGATAGCGGTTGCAGTACGCCAAAACGGAGCCGACCCCAACACAAACCCCGCACTTCGGGTAGCTATAGGCAAGGCAAAAGAGGCGAATATGCCGTCTGATAATATCGAGCGCGCAATAAAAAAAGCTTCGGGAGGGGATAAGGAGCAGCTTGAGGAACTTTTGTTTGAAGCATATGGCCCAGGAGGTGCGGCTCTTCTTATTACTGCGATAACCGACAACACAAACCGAACAACAGGAGAAGTAAAACACATACTTTCAAAGAACGGCTCAAAGCTTGCCGAGCGGGGTGCGGCTCAATTTTTATTCACAAAAACAGACAAAGGGTGGGAATCAAATACGCCACTGCAAATAAACAAAGACGCGGAGACGCAGCTTCTTCGCCTGTTTGATGAACTTGACGAACACGATGATGTTCAGGATTTTTACACGAACGCAGAGTTTTCTGAAGAATAACCAGGCATTTCCATGAACCCAAAACCCAAAAAAGTCCTTGGCATAGACCCCGGCTACGGACGGCTAGGCTGGGCTATCATAGAACAAAAAAATGGGAAGGATGTACTGGTTGATGCCGGTTGCTTTGAGACATCGCCGCGCACCCCCTACCAAGAGCGCCTGCAGTCGGTAGGAAGCCATGTGACAGATCTGTTTCTTACACACAAGCCCGACCTTCTCGCGATGGAAAAGCTCTTTTTTTATAGCAACCAAAAGACCGCTATGAATGTTGCCGAGATACGGGGCATGATACTGCACATAGCAGGCGCAACCCCCACAAAAGAATTCACCCCCGCACAGATAAAACAAGCGGTATGCGGATACGGCAAGGCGGACAAAAAACAAATGCAGAGCATGACCGCTCTTCTTTTGGGATTAGCGAAACCTCCCCAGCCCGATGATAAGGCAGATGCCATAGCGGCGGCGCTCACCGGAATGCACCATGTATTATAAAACTCGGCATATGCCGAGTTTTTAGAATCCAAGGTATCGTATTTCTTCTTCAAGCATAACGCCGTATACCCGATATACCCGTTTTTTTAGCGTATTGATGATATACCGCACATCGTTCGCGCTTCCTCCGCCGGTATTAATAATCAAATTTGCGTGGTAATCGGCTACCTGAATCTTGCCCCTTTTCATACCCTTCGCGCCAACCGCTTCCAGCAGCACTCCCGCAGGAATTTTCCCATGCGCTATCTTTTCTTTCGGTATCTGCCGCGAAGCTATCCTGCCGTTTTTGCTTTTCGCTATTATATTCTTAAAAATACTTCCTGCACAGCGCAACTGTTGCGGATATTTTTTATTTCGAATGGTGCGTATGCGCCGTGATATTTTTTTTAGATCATCCGCGCTGTCTTTCTTGAATATAAGAGTTGCGGAAAGTATAATCCATTTTTTTTTCTTGAATATGCTCTCCCGATAGCCAAACCCGCACTCCTTCCGAGAAAGCGCACGGATGCGCACCCCATCAAACACCCGAACGCGCTCCACAACCTCTTGTATTTCGTGGCCGTATGCGCCAGCATTTCCATACAGTGCTCCTCCTACTGTTCCCGGGATGCCCGCGAGCGCTTCCAGTCCGGAAAGCCCTTCTTTGTTTGCCTTATTAATAAGCGCTTCAAGCAAAACACCCGCATCAACACGCACCCTGTTCCGTTTTTGAGCAATTGAGTTTGTACGCACAGCGATAACCGTTCCTGCATACCCTCCGTCATGCGCAATAACGTTTGTTCCTCCCCCCAGCACAAAAAATTGTCTGCCCTCAGTGCTCATTTTTTTCGCACAACCAACCAGATCTTTTTCATTTTTTGCGTATACTATCTCTGATTTCCCGCCTATCCCAAAGCGGGTTATGTCTTTCAAAGATTCTGTTTTCATACCGCATATCATATCATCATATATGCGCTATTCACAGTTTTATTTTTGGGGGTTTACAAAATAATCTCCACTTGGTATATAAAAGTTCTAGGGGGAAGATTTGCAGAAATCACCCCCAGAGGGTCGCTAATTATCACTATTAGTTATCGTATATATGGCTTACGAGGACATTCTCTTACAAGACGACGACGTGGAAGAGGAAGAAAACATGGACATAGAAGACGGTGATTCGGAAGATCTTGGAGACGACGAAGACTCTTTAGAAGACGAAGAATAAATAATAAAAAACAATCCCGCAAGAAACGGGGTTGTTTTTTATTATTTTTTCTTTATCTGAAAAAACATCTTTTTTCCTATACGTAACACTCCGTCCGCGGGATACTGAAACGACACAGAATCAACCTTCTTCCCTTCGAATTCCACCGCTCCCTGCTTCACAAGCCGCCGAAGCTCCGATTGAGACATATGCATTGCGCGGGCAGTATCTCCCAATGAGCTGGCGATAATTCGTGTGGGATTTTGAGGCCTGCCTTTTTGAAATGTATCTTCGAAATTCTTTTGTGCTTTTTTCGCTTTGCCAGAATCATGCAGCATTTCAACCAACAAAAACGCAAGACGCTTTTTCGATTCCATGGGATTTGCCTGCTTGTCAGGCCGCTCGTCAACCAATCCATAATATACAGGCAACACATCATCCGAAACAGACATCACTTTCCCAAATATCTCATCCGGAGTGTCTGAAAAATTTATGCTATTACCAAAACTTTTTGACATTTTTTTTGCTCCGTCTGTTCCCACAAGAAGCGGGAGTGTAATGACATCCTGTTCCGGCACATGAAACCGGCGTTGCATCTTCCTCCCCATAAGTAAATTGAATTTTTGATCTGTCCCACCTATTTCAATATCTGATGAAACCGCGACAGAATCATACCCCTGGAAAAGGGGATACAACATTTCAAGTATACTAACGTCGGAGCCGGACCGTATCCGTTTTTGAAAATCATCCCGCTCTAATACGCGCTGGACGGTAAACCGGGAAAACATATCCACAAAAAAAGAAAAGCGCCTCTTAGAAAACCATTCGCTATTATAACGAATTTCGCATTTCTTTATATCAAGTATTCGCGACGCCTGATCAGTGTATTTTTTCATATTGCGGCGCACGTCTTTCTCTGTAATCATGGGGCGGGCAGCACTCCTATCAGACGGATCTCCAATAATACCCGTGAAATCCCCTATAATTAACACAATGATACATCCGATGTCTTGGAATTTTCGGAGCATGCGGAGCGGAATGATGTGGCCGAGATGCAAATCAGGTGCGGTGGGGTCAATACCGAACTTCACCCTTGTTTTTTTTCTTTCAATCTTCTTTACAAAGCTTTTCCTATCAATTATCTCTACCGCAGACCCTATAATTTCCTGGATAATTGCGTCTCTTGATTTTTTCTTTTTTTCTTTCATAATACTACTCATTCCTTATAGAGTTATATATACTTAAAAGTATAGCAGAAAAAAATGCTTCCCAGAATAATAAAAAAGAGAACTATCAGGAAGATAAAAAAGGTGCTGTTTTCGCACCAATTCCTGTCCATAAGTATTGGTGTGTTGTTTTTATGCATCGCGGGGTTTTCTGTTTGGGTAATCACTCTTGATATACCCGATGTTTCTCTATTCACAGACCGAAAAATAGAACAATCAACAAAGATATACGACAACACCGGCACGGTACTCTTGTATGATGTGCACGGCTCTGTAAAACGAACGATTATTCCTTTTGAAGACATTCCCCGTAATGTTAAAAACGCAACCGTGGCAATCGAGGATTCTGATTTTTACAACCATCACGGCATCAGTATTGAGGGTATCGTGCGCGCATTTTTCACCAACATCCTCTCAGGAGACCTCACCGGGCAGGGAGGCTCCACGATTACCCAACAACTTATAAAAAACGCTCTCTTTTCAAGCAAAAAGGAATACACAAGAAAATTAAAAGAAGTAATTCTCGCAATAAAAATCGAACAGATTCTTTCTAAGGAAGAAATCCTTAATCTCTATCTCAATGAAATACCATATGGAGGACAAACATATGGAATAGAAGCTGCTAGCCAAACATTCTTTGGGAAACCCGCAAAAGAACTCACCCTCGCGGAATCGGCGTATCTCGCATCCCTCCCGCAATCGCCGACATATTATTCGCCGTATGGCCTACATAAAGACGCGCTCGAGAAACGAAAAAACATTGTATTGTCTCGCATGAATGAGCTCGGTTTTATTTCAAAAGAAGAAGCGGAGGTGGCGATGCAGAAAGACGTTCAATTCATCGGGCGCGCCGATGAAAGCCTCAAAGCACCCCATTTTGTAATGTATGTGCTCGATCTGCTGGGAGAAAAATACGGGAGAGATACCGTGGACACAGGAGGTCTCAAGGTTACAACGTCATTAAACTGGGAGTTGCAACAAAAAGCGGAGGACCTCACCAATCAATTTGTAACAGACGAGGAAGAAAAATTCGGCGTGTTTAATGCGGGTATGATTGGTATAGACCCAAAGACCGGGGGTATACAAGTTATGGTTGGCTCTAAGGACTTTTGGGGAGAACCGAAACCTGACGGATGCACATCCGGAGTAAATTGCTTATTTGATCCCCAGGTAAACACCACAATCAGTCTGCGCCAGCCAGGCTCATCCTTTAAGCCTATTGTATACACCACAGCACTCAAAGAAGGATATACACCAGAAACGGTCGTTTTTGATCTTCCTACGGAATTCAATCCTTCTTGTAACGCAAACACCCAACTAAACACATACGGGGAGGGTTCAGTCTGTTACGCACCAGGTAATTACGATAATATTTTCCGGGGTCCAATGACATTCCGGGAAGCGCTCGCTCAATCAGTAAACATTCCCGCGGTAAAGGTGTTATATCTTGCAGGCCTTACCAACTCCTTATCGACTGCGCGCACGCTCGGTATATCAACCCTCAACGATCCGAATCGATATGGTCTCACACTCGTTCTCGGAGGAGGGGAGGTAAAATTACTAGAGATGGCAGGCGCATACTCAGTGTTTGCTAATAATGGCGCAAAAAACACCCCCACAGCAATATTAAAAGTGGAAACAAACGAAGGAAAAACACTTGAAGAATATACACCACCACAAACACAAGTACTTGACCCTGAAATAGCGCATCAAATAAATAGTATGCTTTCCGATAATACAGCACGCACACCTGCATTTGGGGAGCGTTCATATCTTTATTTCCCCGGACGAGATGTCGCAGCAAAAACAGGAACAACAAACGATTATCGAGACGCATGGGTTGTGGGGTACACACCAAACTTCACACTTGGTGTATGGTTTGGGAACAGCGACAACACACCTATGGAGAAACAGGTGGCAGGCTTTATCGCAGCACCGCTATGGAACTCTTTTTTCACCGAAGCGCTTAACACGCTTCCCATTGAGAACTTTACACCCCCACCACCCCAAAAAACACAAAAGCCGGTATTAAGCGGTGAGTGGAGGGGATCATACGCATACACTATAGACTCTATATCAGGAAAACTCGCTACAGAATATACCCCCACAGAACTCCAACAACAAAAAGTCTTAACACAAATCCACTCAATATTGTACTGGGTTGATAAAAATAATCCACAGGGAGACATACCTGAAAACCCATCAAAAGACCCCCAATTTTCTTTATGGGAGTATGCGGTTCGTAGGTGGGCAGAATCGCAACACATCCAAGAACAAACAACAAATGACATCCCAAAGGAATTCGACACTATACACAGACCAGAACACAAACCATCAGTTTCTTTTACATCACCTACACCACTCACTACACACCCTGGAGAAACGCTATCTTTCTCAATACAAGCAAATGGAAATTTTCCCATAAAACAAATTGATGTATTTATTGGGAACTTCTTTTTAGGAAGCGTCATAGTAAACCAACAAAAAAATACACACACAATAACAAAAGAAATTCCATTTATAGATATAAATGGAAAAACAACCCTACTGGTGCGTGTATATGATTCCGTAGGAAACTCAAACTTTACAGAAAAACCAATCACTATATGTAACCCCGGAGACCCTTCGGGTGAGTGTACACAATAAAAAACACCCATAATTGTGGGTGTTTTTTATTGTGTATGAAAGTTTTATATATTCTTCATCGGCATAGCGAGATAAATATAACTCGCATTATATGGATTCTGTATTAATACCGGCTTTGACTCGCCATTAAAACGGAGAATAATATCATCTGAGGATATTTGATTAATGCCATCAATAATATAACCATAATTAAAATTAACACTTAAGCGCTCTCCGGTTACCTTGGCGGGTATTTGGCTCACATACTCCCCAATATCACTATTTTTTGTAACAACCTCAAATAAATTATCCTCAGGATACACATTAAAACACACCTCCCGAAGACGCCCCGAAAAAATACTTGCTCCACGTATCGCTTTTAGAAAGTTTGATTTTTTAAGCGTAACCTCTGTAGCAAACGAAGTTGGTATGATCTGCTCATATTGAGGAAATGACGCATCACGCAAACGAGCGAAATATAAAAAATTATTACCACGCAGAATTGCTTGATTTGAATCAAACAATATCTCAAGCGAAGACGGAAAAATCTCCACCACCTTAATCAACTCAAGCACATGACGAAACGGGAAAAGAAGAGAATAATATTGATCTGAAGAAAAAGGTATCGTCTTTTCTGCTAACCGAAATGAATCTGTTGCTACAAATTTAATACCTTTTTTTTGGACACTAAAAAGAACACTTGATATCTCTGGCTTTATTTCGGATGACGACGCAGCAATAACAACACTTAATAAATCTCTAGATAAATCATCATTAGAAATCTGTATAGATGTTGTTTTTTTTAACTTAGGAAATGGAGGAAAGTCATCAGCAGAATACCCCTTAATGGTTGTTGAAGTTGACGGCGTCGTTACAACTAGATTTCCATTCTTCACATCAAGCGTTATCCGCTCATCAGGTAAGGTGGTTAAAAAAGATGAGAATGTCTTCGCAGGAACAACAACAGACCCTTTTCTTTTTGTTTTCGTGGGCACAAACACCTCAATACCGGTATCAAGATTTGTCGATCGCACATACAACTTATTCTCACTGCTTTCTAAAAGGACGCCTTTCAGTAATGGAAGGTTCTCCTCTGCGCTTGTGTGCCGCTCAGCTACCGTGAGTGCTTTTTGCAGATCTTCTTTTACACAAGATGTGTTCATATGATAACTATATATTCTTTATACTTAATTAGTAGTAACAATAGGGGGTGTGAATAATGTGTATAAGGTGAATGATTGTTATTGTGTAAGGTTTATTTTGTCTTCTTGGTGTTAATATTGTGTGTAGTTTTTTGTGTGCGGTGTGTGTATTGTGTGTTCTTGCTGTGGTTTATTTTTTTTATTCTTTTTTATATTCACATACAGTACACATCTTTATTCAGGGCGGAGTTATTCTTGATTATAGTAAAAATTTAGTCGAATTTGTTTTATTTCCTCCTGGAGTTGTTTGTCTTTTTTGATATCGCGCGATATTTTTTCATATGAGTGTATCGCTGTTGTGTGATCTCTTCCGCCAAGTTTTTGTCCGATGTAGGGGTATGATCCATTAAAATCTTCTCGAAGAAGGTACATTGCTATTTGGCGAGGTTTTACAATATCTTTCCTCCTTGTTTTTTCTATAAGGAATTTTTCTTGTGTATTATAAAATTTACTTACAGCGCGGATTATTTGTTTTGCGGTAACCACCTTTCTTGGTTGGATGTGTTTTGAGAGTATTTCTTTCACCTCGTTTATAGAGAGAGGGCTTTTTTGGAGTTTTAATCGGACAGCGATAAGGTTAAGAGCGCCTTCTAGTTCGCGAATATTTGATTTTATAGATGCCGCTATATATTCCAAGACATCATCCGCTATTGTGAGGTCTTTCTCCTTCCTTTTTGTGTGAAGTATTGCGAGACGGGCCTCGTACTCCGGCTCTGATATGTCGGCTATCATACCTCCCTCAAAGCGCGACCGGAGGCGTTCCTCAAGGTTTTCTATTAGTTTTGGGGGTCTGTCTGATGATAAAATAATCTGCTTATTGTTCTCGTATAGCGTGTTGAATGTGTGAAATATTTCTTCTTGGGTCTGAACTTTTTTTGATATAAATTGAATGTCGTCAATAATAAGCAAATCTATCATCCGATACCGTTCTTTGAAATAATTTGTTTCTTTATTTTGAACAGCTGTTATAAATTCATTTGTAAACTTTTCCGATGATATGTATTTTATCTTTGTGTGCGGGTTTTTTCTGCGTATTTCGTTTCCTACAGCTTGTAAGAGGTGTGTTTTTCCCAACCCAACACCACCGTAGATGAAAAACGGGTTATAAACCGCACCGAGGTTATTTACAATAGCCTGAGAGGCAGCATATGCGAGCTCATTAAAAGAACCCACAATAAAGTTATCAAAAGAATAGCGTGGGTTGAGGTTTGTTTCTTTGTCTATAGAGAGCTCGGATATTTCTTGTTGTTCCTGGGGTTGTTGTTTTTTAACCAAAGATGCCGGTTGTTGTTTCTGAGAAAGTTTTGGAAGTATAGAAAACTCCACAGACCGAACATCGGGGACAAAATTTCGTATTATTTTAAGAATAGGTTTTTGGTATTTTGATTCTATCCATTCTTTTACAAAAGCATTCGGCACGCCGACGGTAATTGCTTGGTCTTTTTGTTCAGTAATAATGGTATGCTGAAACCAGGTAATAAAATTAGCTGTTGAAACTTCGAACCGTATTTCCTCAAGCGTCTTTTGCCACAACTCCTCGTTTGTCATAAACATAAGCAGGTCTGTTTAGAATAAAAAAAAGAATAGATATAATGGTATTATAGCACCCGCAGTTTTTTATAAAGAAACCCCGATAAGGTTACTACTTATGTTAACAATCTGTGGATGAGCTGTTAATATTGTAAATATAAAATTCTGTGGTAAAGTAAGAAACACATGCCAAAACGAACCTATCAACCCAAAAAAAGGAAGAGAAAGAGGTCTCACGGATTTTTAAAGAGAAAAAGCACGACGGCAGGAAGGAATGTTGTTCGCAGAAGAAGGCAGAAAGGGCGGAAAAGAGTAGTTGTCTAAAGGACATATGAGCGCTCTCCCTCATGAATATCGTCTTTCCTCGTATGAGGTGAAGCTTGTTTTCGTGCGCGGGAAAAGAGAAAAAGGAAGTGGCATTACTTTATATTATAAGAAGAATAACAAACCCCGCCCGCGCTTTGCTGTGGTGATATCTTCTAAGGTTGCAAAAAAAAGCGTTACCCGCAACACCATGCGCAGAAAAACAAAAGATATCCTGTTTCGTTTTGTCTCTTCCATCAAAAAGGGGTATGATATTATTATTGTTTTTCAAAAGCAGTTTCGTAAAAGACAGGATATAGAAGACGCAGTATTATATGTTTTGAAAAAACAATCCCTGTTATATGAATAGTGTTGTTCGGCAGAGCATTGCTCTCTATCAAAAAATCCTTTCTCCTGACAAAAATATATTTATAAAGCGGACGCCGTCATGCCGCTTTTTTCCGTCTTGTTCTGAGTATGGCCTTGAGGCGTTTCAGCGTTTCGGTTTTTTTAAGGCTTTTTTTTATACCACAAGAAGAGTGTTTCGCTGCCATCCGTTTTCAAAAGGAGGGCATGACCCTCTTCCATAATACATACCATGGGATTTCTTCTTTCTATCTATAACGATTTCTTTTTTCAGCCGCTCTTCAATGCGCTTGTATTTCTTACCGGCCTGATGCCTCTTCATGATCTGGGGCTTGCGGTAATTGTTCTTACTGTGTTGGTTCGGTTTGTTATTTTTCCTTTTACTCATCGTTCTATTGTTACCCAAATAAAAATAAGAGAGATTGAGCCAGAAATTAAAAAAATACGAGAAAAACATAAGAATAATCAACAGGAGATTGCTCAGAAAACAATGGAATTATACAAACAGCATGGTGTTTCGCCGTTTTCCGGATGTCTCATGCTTATTATTCAGTTCCCCGTGCTCATTGCTCTGTACCAGGTATTCATTAAATCTATTTCTGATTCGGCACATTTACTATATTCTTTTATTGCTCTCCCCGAAAAGATAAATGTTCAATTCCTTTCCCTCGTAAATCTTACAGAGGCCAGCCTTATTGTTGCTATCCTTGCGGGGCTTTCACAGTTTATACAAATGAAGCTTGCCATCCCTCCCAACACAGAAAAAGCGGGGGCGAGCTCTCCTGAAGACATGACAAAGCGATTCATGAGCCAGGCGAAGTATATCTTTCCTATATTTATTATTCTGATATCATTACGTTTTCCTGCAGCGCTCGCACTCTATTGGACAACGTCCAATGTTTTTGCTATCCTACACGAAGGTGTTGTGAGAAAAAAATCGTTTGCTCTGGCTCCCGAGAACCAATAATCCTCTCCAGCACCGGAGCACAATGGATAAAGAAGCACAAGAAAAAATTTCTTTTTTATTACATACGCTTATCGAAAAGATGGGCGTTACGGCGTCTTTGGATGCCGTGGAATATTTGGATGGGCTCAAATTTAATGTAAAAAGTTCTGATGCCGCTATTCTTATCGGGGAAAATGGAGCGCATCTGCGTGCTATAAATCATGTTATGCGCCGCATTGTTGATAGAGAGACTGGATTTAGTCCGGAAGAACAAAAAGAACGGATGCAGTTTGTTGTTGATGTAAATGACTATAACAAACAAAAAGCAGACCAGTTGTATGAGCTTGCGCGGATGTCTGCGCAACGAGTTCGCTATTTTAAAAAGGAGCTTGAGATGAAGCCCATGTCTCCTTTTGAGAGGCGTATTATTCATACGGCACTTATGGAGTATCCGGATATCGCAACGGAAAGCAGGGGGGAAGGAGAATATCGGTATGTTGTTATAAAGCCAATTTGATAACTATTAAAAACCCGCGCGTGCTCGCGCGGGTTTTTTGATTGTGCCAGTTATTCGTTAAGGTGCACGCTCCACAGTGTGCCGTCTTTTTTGTTTGTGAGGAACAGATGATCCGCCGCGTCGCTTATGCGTATTTCTGCCACATCAATATCGGGAAGTGTTTTTACTATCGTTTTTTCGAATGAGCTTGTATTTATCCACCAAATACGATCGTTCAATGTAACGGAGCCCGAGAACCAATCATCCGGGTATGAGCCGCGGGACATTGTTGTTGGTATACCGCAATACACAACGATGTCGTCTTCCCATACGCATTTTTGCGCGAGTCCCTCTGTCCCCAGATCCTCAACCGTCCCTGTTTGCAGATTAAACACGAAGAGATTTGATTTTCCTGTTCCCGCGTTTGATTGCGAAAACAATATTCGTCGCTTATTCTTGGACCACGCAATATCAAGTCCCGGTATATTGCCTAATAGTTTCTCAAATGAGCCGACATCAATATTGTATCGGTATAAAAAACCTGCGGCGAATGCGGATGGGGGAGTAAGAAAAGAGATTTCCCGGGGGCTGTACCACTCAACGACAAAATTTGTGTCAGGGAGGCGGACAACTTGAGTTTGAGCGGTGTTGTCGGTGCTTGCCGCTATGCCGATGATGTCATTGTCTCCCGGAACGGTGTAAAACACACGAAGACGCTCCGGTGCGTATGAAAAAGAAAGGATGTCTGTGGGAAGAATAACCCCGTCAGTTTTTGAGTTTCCGAACTGCGATAAAACCGTTTTTATTTCTTCGTTTTCCCGGTAGCGCAAAATGGCGTAATTTTCATTTTCTGACCAGAGCGCATCAATACTTTGAGGGATGGTTGTGTTGGATATTTTTATTTGCGTTTGTCCGTCAGCGGAGGAATCAAATACATGGCCGGTTGTTTTTTCTATGAAACGCACCCCCGCAGTAGCAGGCGTAAATCCGCTTATTGCTCCGTTTGTTATTTTAATCAGATCTCGTTCAGACGGCAGAATGCCGCTTGATGTTGGGGGAGGGTTTTGTGTTTGTGATTGCGGGAAGGATGAGCCTTGATTGTTTGGTTCTGGAGCCTGCACATTTCCCGGGCCGTTTTGGGACGCTAGCAAAACAATACCGATAGCAATAATGCCTATAAAAAGTATGATGAGTCCGATGGCGAGCGGTTTAGACATAATTAAAATGAAACATGAAGATGGCGTGAGCTCTCGTTAAAATTGCAATTATGCCGATATTGGGCATCTTGTGGCGCAGTACATATGGTGCTTATGCCGAGGGATGACGCATTATCGTGCAGATAGCTTGCAAGCGGCTCGTTAAAAGAAAGGTCAACTATGGGCTTTCCCGGTCCGTGTGTTTGGTGTCCCACCTCCGTGCCTCCGGTTATCGTAATGGAGCATCCGCATTGCTGTTTAATTGAAATAAGGCTTTGTACGGTAGAGGCCGGTATGCCTTCAAGTGATGTGCAGGATGGGTTTTGTTGGTCACTGCAGCCTCCGCTTGATGTTACCTGTATCCCGGCAGCGTTAAGCTGGCTTCGTGCCTCTTCGTCAGTAAGCGTCCCTGGTGTAGGGGGGTTGTCTTGGTTGTTGCCGGGAGGGTTTGGCTGTTCGTTCTCCGGGGGGTTTAAGCCTCCGCCTCCAGGGAGCCCTCCCCCGACGAGATTAGGATTGATGGTGTTTAAAACAAGCCAGGACATGAAGGCGAGGATAAGTCCCAAAACAGCTTTGATTATCATGTCTTTCGCATCCTCTATTGCTGCGGGGTTTCCTGCAGCGGCAATCCACTTAAATCCCGCAAACACGATCATCACAAACGCGAGGAGCGCTGCGATAGAAAGAAGTGCGGGGAAAAGCCAGTTTAAAAATTGTATAAAAAGCGCGCCGCCATCGTTTGATGAAGAAGACCCCCCAATAGTAGGCGTGTCCGCTCCCCCAGCGCTCCCCGGGACAGACGCCTGTGTGCACGATGCCCCACAGGCCGCCGCACAGCTCTCGAGCGGGTTCGTAGGGTTGGGTGGGTATGCCGACCCGTCTATAGGACAAATTTCAATGGTTGTATTGTTGTCGGGAACAGTCGACTGCGCACATGAACCGTTACATTGCGTTGCGCATAAGTCTTGTTGAAGAAATACGGTTGTTCCCCCAATTGGAGTCGTGCAAACCCACACCTCTCTAGCAAATGCTGGCTGAGCAAAAACAATTAACGTCACTATGAAAAATATATAAAAACACTTATTGAACATTGATGGCAATTTTTGCTAATGCTTTTTGAATGGTGTGCTTTGTATTTTGGATAAGCACCTCGAGCGTTATTGTTTGGCGTCCCGATTTTTCAGATGAAAATTGGAATATATGAACAGGTGAAGTCTTTTTTTCTTCTCCATTTTGGGACCACGTATAGGAGAGAGACTGCGTATCTTCTTCAGGAAAAAAATAGGGAACCGCCCGAAACGCCTTTATTTCACTTGAGTGGAGCGTTTTTTGGGATAGGGCGACATTCATAAACGGTCCTTCTAAGGGGCGCTCCTCGTATAAAAATACTTCTGGTTGGTGCACGGGAATGAATACGCTTTTTTCAAATGAGATATCCTTTTCGTTATTTTTTACTTTGGCCGTTATTTCCTGATTTGTGGGGGACGCGCCTGCGGTAAAGCGATAAGTGTTTTTTCCGGTGCCAGACGCGGATTCGTCCCGTTTTCCGTCAAGGAGCCACTCAAATTCCAGGTCGCTCACGGAGCTCGTAAATCCTCCCGAAGAAAAATGAGGAATAGCGACAACGGCTATTGAAGAAAATGGGCTTGGAAGCGCTTTCCCTTTATATTCCGGGGGGATTGTCGTGTCTGCTTTCCATAAGAGGTCAACATCACCCAAAAGAAATTCTGTGGTTGCGGTTATCTCTTTCCCGTCAATGGTGCGGGCGGTTGCACTTATAACCTCTTTTTTTCCTATTGCTCCAGTGCGGAACTTGAATGATTTTGAGCCTGTCCCTGAAAGCGATATGCTGCCGTTTCTTGTCCATGTAATAAAGGACGCATTGATATCAAAACTAAAACCGCGGAGTTCTGCGGTGACCTCTTCATCTGGACCGGGGGAAAGCGGGTTCAGTATTATTGTGGCGGTACCTTCTTTTGTGGTCTGGGCGGCTGCGGCTGTGTACAAAAGAAAAAGTGCCGCACATAGTATAGGAAATGTTTTTTTTATGCTCATTGATAAGATGTATCAAGACGCGGCTATGGCTTGTGCTTGTTTTTGGAGAGCGTGCAGTTTTTTAATCTCGCCTGCTGCCTGGGCGCGCTTGTGATTGTTATATAGTATAGAAAGAACAACTATTGCGGTCCATGTCGGCAGAATATCAGCAACCGGTATCAATTCTATAATGCCCGCCTCAATGCTTCCAGGTGCACGCTTTAGTTTACGCCACCACATCCAGAAACCTACGATCATCCATGTCACTATGTCTAGTATATCACCCAGGATAGGTATTGAGCCAATGACTAGCCAATCAACAATATCGGAAATTAAGGCAAATCCGACCATTGATATTGATTCTGTGAGGTTTATTTTCGGAGGCAAAGAATCTTTAATAGCGTTGATTTGGCGCATTATCTTTTGAACCTCTCTTTTTTTTTCTTGTTCCTTTTTTTGTTCTGCGCGCCTTTCTTGAAGAGCAAGTGACCGCGCCTGTTCAATGGTGTTCTCTTCTGCCATAGGGATTATGAGTTACTTTCCCCTTGGGTGCTTTTAAATTCTTGCTTCGCTTTTTTGATTGCGAGGAGCTGAGCGGGGTCTGATGTAATGATTTGGTCTTCGGTGTAAGACGCAATAATTTTGATTGCGACATGCTTGAGACCCGCAAAAAAGATACCCTCTCCCACCTCCGCTTCTAAGAGGAGGAACTTCTCTTCCTCGGTAAGGTTAAAGGTTTCCTGCACAAGGTCTATTGTTGCGGGAGACTGTTTCAATAAAAGCTGCATGGAAGAGTTGGTGATGATGGGTATGCCATAAGGAGAGCGCAAAAAATCGCCCACATCTTGGGTTACAGTTGCTACTCCCAGGTAATACTTACGCGCCCGTTTTGCGATACCGAATAAGAATGATGCGCCATCTTCTTCTTTCATAATCCACCACGCCTCATCCACTACGAGAAGGCGTTTTTTGAGGTTTCTTCGGATGACATTCCATATATGGTGCACGATAAGATAGATGGCAACCGGCCGGAGTTCGTCAGACATGTCTCGGACGGAAAATACCACCATTTTTTTGTTGATATCCACATTTGTCGGTTTGTTGATGAAGTCCGCCCATGTTCCTTGAGTATATTTGCGCAGGCGCATCGCAAGGGATTCGCCTCCTTCCATGTTTGCCAGAATGAGCTCAAGGTCGGAGAGTGTCGGAGGAATGACGCCCGCAAGATCTGATTCTGCGGTGATGTCGCGCGAGGCGTATGTTTCGGTGATTGCCTGGTCTAAAATAGCGTCTTCTTGCGGACTTAATCCCCCCATCATAATACGAAAAAGCCCGATAAGATTAATGATGTGCTCTCGCAATATCTCAGCGGTAGATTCGTCTTCCTGCGGGACAGGAAGGTCAAACGGGTTAATGTGGTGGTTTGAGGAGAGAGAAATATTAAAATATCTTCCGTCGGTTGTTTCGGCAAGGTATTCATACTCGCGTTCAGGGTCGATTACAATAACCTCCCCCTCAAACATGAGCGCTCGGAGCACCTCAAGCTTGGTTGCATAACTTTTTCCTCCGCCAGCCTTTCCAAAGATAACGGAATTGTAGTTTTCAAGGCTGTATCGGTCGAATAGCACCAAGCTGTTGTTGTGCCGGTTTACACCATATAGTACGCCGCGATTTGAGGTAAGATCAAAAGACACGAATGGGAAGATGCTTGAAAGGGGAGAGGAGTTCAGGCGCGAGTTTACTTCGAGCTGGTCGGAGCCGAATGGGAAAACCGCAACAAGCCCCTGTTCCTGGCGGAAGAGCGCAGGTTTTGTATACACAAGCTTTGATTCTAAAAGAGAACGGACTTCTGATTCCGTTTTATTCAGCTCTTCAATGGAATCTGCGTAAAGCGTTATATATAAACCGAAAGAGAATAAGTGTTCTTGCGCTTGTTGTAATTTATCCCGGAGCGTTTCAAGGTCGCCGTATGCGGTATCAAGTACAGGGTCGCGCACAAATCCTTTTTCTTCTCTGATATGAATCTGAGACTGAACCTCGGCAACTTTCTTTTGGAGCTGGCGTAAAACCTCCGCGGTATCTATGGGGTGAACGAAAAGCGCTACATCAAAAACACGGTCAAGGTTGATAACAGGGGAGAACCAATTCACCGATAAAAAGCGCGGGTATGAAAACACGTAGATTGTGCGTGTAAATTTCTCCCCCAATTTAACGAAATTTGAACTTATCTCAAGAGCGGAGGGAGCGATAACGTCGCGTAATTCCAAAAGGCCCGTTTCGTAGATTTGTTCCGGGAATATTGCAAGGATATCATCCTTTTCTTCTTTTTTCTTTTTTCCAAATCCGAACACCATATCCCGTTAGAAATTTATTCTTTGAAAATAATAATGTCTCATAAAATAATATTGTAATTTGTTTTGTCCTCGTGGGGCTCTTTGCGAGAGATTTCTAGCGGGACAGGCTATACTTCTCCGTCTCCTAATGATGTTTCTATGTGAGGCGTTCCTCCGCGCTCAATCTCTCCCGGATTAAACAAGCTATAATAAAGCTCAATGAGCTCCTCGGTGTTTAGCGGGACGACGCGCACACCAGTGCGCCCGAGTCCCGTTGCTACAGAATTGACCCGTTGCCAGAGCTGGATTTTGTATTCTTCAAACTCTTCGTCCGGAATGTAGTGCTCTTTGTCTTCTTTGTTTCTTTTGAATATATCAGCAAACTGCCCCAACATTCCGCCCCGTTTCGTCTTAATGAGAGGGGGGACATATGAAGCGACAACATAGAATGTCTTTGAAACGATGTTTGCCGCTTGCACAAAGTTTTTTACGAATTCAATATATTCCCGGGTTTGTATTTTTATAAGCTCGTTTGATTGGCCCTGTAGTGCTTCGCGAAGCGTGTCCAAGTACGGCTCAATATCCAGTTTTCGGGACTGAATAAAAAATTGGATAGAAAAATCAAGCGAATTTAAAAGGTTTTGATATTGAGAGATAATCGCATCTTGTTCGTCCACGGACTTGAGCGCAAAGTTAAGCGAAGAAGCCATCAGCACCACATGCATGGACTTGTCTTTGGTAATCGCAATACCGTCCCGTATTTCCTGAAGTGGGACAAAGTTTTGCGCCGCTCTGCTTTTTTTTACTGCTGGTGTTTCCATGTTATTTTTTATTGCGCAGCTCAAACGGCTGCGGGATATTGCGCTCTGCTTTTAAGTTCTTTTGCACATCGAGACTCCACGAAAGATTAGAGAGTCCGCTTTCTTTTTGTCCGCGCGGAACCGTTACCAGTCCTTGTTTTGATTTGCGGAGGATTTCTTCTTTTGGTTTTTTCCTCTTTTTTTCCTCTTTACGCCAGATGTACAGGCGGGAGCGGGAAAGATACTGGATGCCGTGTGAGAGAATGGTAATAAGCGATTCGCCATTCACTTTATAGAACGCAAGACCGAGAGAGAATGCCATAATGGGCACCCCGAGAATTATTGTTACAAACAGCGGAAGAGACACCCAAAGAATAAAAGTAATCGCCACCCCTCCAAGGATATAGATAAATTGTTTTAGCGTGAGAGGTCCGAAAAGCTTGTCTTCTACCTCAATAAATTGTGGCACTTGGAATCGTCGCATACATATGAAAGGTTACATTACTCATCTTTCTTGATATGAGGATTGATATTAAACGACGCTTCCTCAGGAAGTATGGGCTCTCGATATGGATCATGAGCGGATGGCTTCGTTGTCGTATTTGGAGAAGCGTCTTTCTTTCCGTCTTTTGTTACTTCGGACGGTTGTTGATGAAACACCGGATCTTGTATCTTTGCCTCAAACGGAGAAGGCGCTTTGGGTGTGTGTTCTTCCGGCTTTTGAAGAATAGCCGGCTCGTCTCGGGGCTCTTCTATATGCGTTTTTGGCATCTGCGAGGGCATAGGAGGCTTAGATAGGCTTTGTTCTGATGGTTTTTTCAAGACAGAAGGGACTGCCGGTTGTTTCTCTGAAAGTGTTGTTGAGGGCGGCGGTGTTTGTTTTTGTTCTTCCTGTTTTTTCTGGAGTTCAGAGAAGGTGTATGTTTTTTTTGCAGGTGGCGGAACAGGGGGAAGATCCCAGTGACCAAATGGCTTTATGGAGGATGGCGGAGATGTTTTTTCCGGCTCCGGAGCTCTGGCTGGTTCCATTGCAGGGGGCTTAGAAGCGGCGGCTTTTTCGGGAGCGTCTTCGTTTTCTGTGATCTTGTGGAGTGTTTTTAATTCGCTCCGTATTTTTGCAAATATTTGCGCGTTTACTTCTTGGGCGATATTGCGCGCGATATCGCGCTCTACGCCGAGCACTTTTTGTAAGTTTGATATGTACTGATTCGGGTGAGTGACGCCGAGCATGACAAGACTCGTCTCCGTTGAAAGCTCGCCCACCTTGTCGAGGGGGAGGTTGTATTTTTTCCCAATTGCAAGAAGCGTTTCTGAAATTTCTGCAGAAAATATCGCTTCCCGCAACGCTTCGGGGAGCGCTTTGAATCGTTTTTGGATTTCTTCAGGCGTTATGTTCATATGTGTGTATTTTTTATTTTGCTTCTCCGCTTACGTCCGTTGATTTATATGAGGGCGTTTTGTCTTCCGAATGTAATCCATGCGCTCCAGCAAACACTTTATCATTTTCAAATTTGTTTGCGGATGCGGCATCGCCGGCACTTCTGATTTGTGCCGCGACTTGTTTACTCGTGTCCCCAAGACTTTTCATTTCCTTGGAGTAGATTTCTCCTGCTTCTGTAAATTCGCTTAATAGCTTTTGGCGTTGGGCGGGGGTTGTGTAACGAGCCAAGGGGTTGTTGAGCACGGGGCCATTCTTTGTTTGTGTGTCGTGAAGACTTTCAAGAACTTTTTTATCCACCTTTTCAAAATCAATATTTCGTATCGCTTGTCCAATTTCCATCCCGGCCTCCTGATAGAATTGTGGTAAGACGCTTGCCATGTCCTTTGATTGTTTCTTCAGCCCTTCTTTTTGCATTGATTCAAACAAAGCGCTTGTTTCTTCGGCATCAATGCCAACCATTGCTTTTCCTATCTTTTGCATTGTTTCCTTGTCTGCGGTCTTAAGAACCTCTTCTCTTGTATCTTTCCGTATCTCGTTATTTACAAGTTTTTCAGCAAATGCCTTCGGTGCTTCTTTAAAGAACTTCGTTTGCGTTTGGTAGCTTTGCCGTTTAAGTATTGAGTCTATATGAGCCTTGTCTTGGGCGCTTGTGCTGTCTGCGTCGCGCGCTTTTGCAAGGCGTTTGATTGCTTCTTCGTTCTTCAGCATTTCATTTTGCTGTGCGAGAGAACTGCCCTTGAAGCGTGACATAAATTCACGCGGGGCAAGAGACATCATGCTTTTTGCGTACTCCCCGGTATCTTTTGCGCGAGGCGCTGCTAATTTTTCTATGGTGCGCGCTTGGAGACGCGAGAATGCACCGCCCGTCTTAAGCTCTGCCATGCCTTCATCTCCACGTCTGGCCACCTCACGCTCAGCAACTCTGCTTGCAGCATACCCCGCCGCGCCTCCAACAATACCTCCAGCTGCACCCGTAGCGAATTTGCGCACTGATCCCGCCCAAGAGATAGCGGTGCTGCCCGCGTACCCGCCCATACGCCTCGCTACGATTAAGCTTATGTACAGAAGGATAACCTGAATAAGATAATACGCCACAAACGCAACAAAATTGGTCTGATCTCCGTCGCTAATCTTAAATATAGAGTCCTTGACATATGTGCTTGCGCCAAGTGATACAACAATGAAGAAGAAAAAGAGAAATACTGCAGGAAAGAGTGCTTGGTCAATAAGTCTGCTCCACCATTCCCGGGCAATGCTTTGTGTTCGGGGGAGTATCATAAACAGAAATGCCAATGGAGCAAATATCATTAAGACCCATAGAATCGCTATGCGTATGAGGAAAAGGAGCGCTGCTACCAAAAGCACAAAGGCCGCCATAAGAATTAATGCAATACCAAAAACTATTGTAATGATAAGATAAATCGCTGTATTGAGTTCTGCCTGGTCGTCTTTTTCGCTGTTTTCCAATATTTGGTTTTGGGACGAATTTAAGAGCTCATATCTTTCTTTTTGGTCGCTATTCGCAAATCGTGTAGCGAGTTCGCCGGGCTTAAGGCCATCAATGAAGTGTTGGGCTACTTCTTCAGTAGAATCGGCATAGTAGTCTATGGAGTTTCCTTTATTGTTTGTTCTGATAATTGTGGTGAAATAATTAGCAAGGGAGTTTGCGGGAAGAATGGCGTATAGCGTTATGGTAAAAGAAAAGTTGATGAAAAGGGCAACAAGAATGAGGCGGGGGAGGAGTTGTTTTGCTCCATACGATTCGCGCCGGAGAATCGTGGCGATAGCAATGACAAGAAGTATAAAAATAAAAAATATGTTCGTAACATCCCGAACCATTGTCCAGCCTCTTTTAACAACATCTATGTTTTTATATGTATCCGGATTGAGCGCTATGTCTTTTACTTTGTCAAAAATGAACGCGGAAAAAATGAGAACATATCCTACAACATTAAGAAATATTTGAGCTACCCATGCAAGGCCGCGGGCGATACACTTCCCTTTATAAAAATTACTTATCCCGCAATCAGGCGTCTTCCCCAGATCGTTTACTTTATCGGTAGATTCCTTTTGTTCTATCCCAAGGCCGGGATCAGTCCCCCCTATGGGACCTTGTGCGTGTGCATACGAGTAACTCAAGAAAAGTCCTGTGATTGCGACTCCGCAGAGCACGAGGGCGAACAGCGCTGATTTTAAAAAATGAATGTTGGAGAGACGGAATTGCATAATTAATTACAGGTTAATGCTGTAGCAGCAAATACATTTGAACTTGTTGTAAGGGGAGGGCTATTTGTGTCTTGCAGGGTTTGATAAACAAATACCTTGTATGTATATGTGCCTCCGGAGGTAATTCCGTCTTGGACGCATGAAGATGCAGAGGTCGGGCTTATACACGCAACAGGGCTTGATGTTGTGGGGACGCATGCTTGCCCGGTGCAGTAACGAACAACAGCAATCGTGTTTACCACATTTGCGGTGTCTATGCTCCAAGTGATGTTTATTGCAGGAGTTCCGTTGGTGAGACAAACGGGATTTGCAACCACCTGTCCTCCTGCTGGGGGAGTAATGCCCCCGCTGCCTCCGCCACTTCCTCCACCTCCACTTGGAGGCGTTCTGTCTATGCCGCTAAACGGATCAAGGCTTGCGTCTGACAGGTCGAAGTCAAGTATGCTGAACATGAGCCGGTCAAGGATTGCCGCAATTATTTCTTGGAGTTCGTCTGCTACTTCAAGCGTGTCTATGTCTGACTCAAGAGCTGACGCTAAAAGATCCTGAGCGTTTGAGCCCGGCGTTTTAACACTGCGGCCGAGACAGACATTCCTTCCGCTGCCGAAGTCTTCTATCCATCCTATGCAGTCAGCATATCCCCAAAATCCTTCGGATGAAGATATTTCGGTGCTGCCTGATTGTGTTTCCAGGGCTGCTTGCCTGTCAGCATCATCAAGCGCTACAAGAAGGCGGCCTGTAAGGCTGCTTTGCGGGGTTGTGAGAATTTCTCGCAAACCAATCATTCCTCCCTCGGAAAGGTCTTTATAAAAAACAGTTTCATCGGGGACTATGCCCGTTAGACTTGATTTAAGGTTTGCCGAAGATGTATTGAGAGTAATTACTGCGGATTCGGTGATTATGTCACGAAAGGGGCTCGGTATGTTTTTTTGGGTTATAGGATCAAGAAGGCTATCGATAAATATAGCGACGCCATCACGTGTAAGCTGGTGAAAAAAAACATCAAAGTTTTGGACAAAAAGAGGTCCTCCATAAATATTTCCTGTTTGTATCCATCCGACAATATCACGGATAAGCTGACGCCAAAGCTGTTTTGCTATGGTGTATGCTGCAATGTCATATGGTCCCTCTTTCAGGAGCGCTGTTTCATGTACCGGAACACTTGCTTCTGTCTTTTGCGGTAACGCAAAAAAGAACAAAGGAGCGGCTATGCCGAGAATGAGTGCGCTTAATATAATTTTTTTAACAGATGCAGACATAGTATTAAATTGCCCCGTTGTTTTTAAGTTCGTTATAATATTCCACCACCACAGAACCGTTTTCTGTGTCGGCAAAAAAGACGCCGGCTTGCTCAAGTACAACATTGATATTTTTTATAACTATTTTGAAGCGTTCTGTTTCACTTTGATAATAACGGAGATTAACAAGGGCGGACGCGGGGTCCGTTTCAAACTGCACAAATGATGTGTTGATGCGCGAAAGATTGGAAAAATTATTTATAAGTGCGATATGCATTGAAGAAAATGAGTCGGGTGCGGAAAGCGCCAAGAGATCACGCATTGCATTTTCGTAAGCTCGGACATATGTATCAAATTCCTGCAAGCGATCAAATGACTGAGTCTCGATAATGGCATTTAATAATTCAATTTCACCGGTGTTTATGTTTGCAAAGCGCGCATTCAATATGCTGCCCACCTCGTTTATATATGCGTGCGTTACAGCGGGGCTGGAAGCAATAGTCCGGATATCTTTTACTGTGTACGCATCGGCAATGGCGCCCGCTGCGTTGATGCGCGATACGATCTGCGCGGTGAGCGTATTAATAATTTCTTCTTGGTTTGCGCCCCCCTTTTCTTTGAGCAGCAAATATTCACCCGCAATCCCGCCTGCGATTTGAGCACTTAGGCCGGAAAGACTTTTTCCATCATTCTCAGGGAGAGAGAGCGCATCGTTATCTGCTTTTAGAGGGTTTCTCTTGAGCGTTATTTCTTCTCCGTCCGGTGTGCCATCATTATCAGTATCCGGATTTGCCGGATCCGTCCCTAAAAGTTCTTCTGCCCAGTCTAAAAGTCCGTCGCCGTCCTTATCCTGCCCAATGTAGGAATCATTCTCAGCGGTTTTTTCTTTCGGAGAAGAGTACGCAACTTTTTCCTGGGTATTTTTTAATTCAAATATAGAAAACCACCCTCCCACAATGAGCAGGAGCGCAAGAAATATAATGATTGCGTTTTTATGTGATTGTGGTTCCAAAACCGTTTAATGTATTATGTTATTCTTTACTTTATTATAGCACCCGAAAAACGCTTATTTCCCTTAGGAAATGGGTTTATGTGGAAAACCTCCACTTGTGTACGGCAGGAATGCGGATTGGCGGCGGCTTAAAAGAAAGATATGATGAACATAATGGATAAAAAATTCATCAAAAGCATTGTTACAGGCGCATTATTTCTTATTATTTCCTTTTCACTGCTTTTTTTGTGGCATCCAAACACACCCACTCCCCAAGATGGAGAACAAGCACAAAGATTCTTGTCCGATACCGAGAAAAGAATGGAAGGGGGCGGATTTTCCTTATATAGCAATGATTTCAGAGCCACTTTTGTTGACCCGTTGGTGCGCTTTTCTTCTTATGCGGGGGGCATATTTCAGGAGCCTGAATCTTCAAAAGATCCGGTTTTAGAGAAAGAGGGCAAAAAAAAGAACCTCCGGCCGCTTACTGATGAGGAGGTATTTTCGTTTGTATGGCCTACAGAATACAAAGAATATCTGGCAACCCTCCAAGATATTCTGATCCGCGAGGGGTTTTTGTCTGAGTCGGAAAGATCAAATTTCTCTACCGACCAAGAGATATTTTCTTTGTTGCTTCATATGGTGGATTACATGGAATCAAAGCAGCACATTTCTTTATTTCAAGCGGAACAGTTTCGTTCTACGCTGCAGGGAGAGCTCCCGCTTCTTATTGGGCAGGAACGAAGCATTCTTGAGCGTGCGTTTCTTGAATATGAAGCTTTGGAAAACGGCAGCGCTCTTTTTGAAAAGAAAGAGACATATGCTTCTCTTATGCGTTTTATAGAGTACCTCCGTTTTATGAGCTCAGCGCAAGAGGCGCATGCGCAAACTCCAGGCGGTGATATATTTCAGGGGTGCGGACTCATTTTTGATCTTACCGGAGGGGCAGCGACTGTTGCTGGAATTGCGGGAGGGCTTGGCGTTGGGGAAATTACGGGAGGGTGTTATAAAGATTTTGCACCGTTCAATCTTGTGTGCGGTTTTAATACATTCGCACCATGCTGTAATTGCAGTGCCGGCGGAGTTCCTATCGGGTGTTTGAATGGAGTGTGTGCTGCTTGGCCGAATGCCATTTGGGACGAAGACACTGGCATTTGCGGGTGCGGGTAAACAGTATTGTTATATCTCTGCACATATGCACTTCCAATCTTTGAGTGAAAGATTTTCGGCGCGAGCTTTTGTGTCAATGGCGCATGCGCGGAACACATGTTCTATCTCGGATCGCGGGATGGAATATTTTTTTATGAGATTGCTCGCAAGCATTTTTCGTTTGCTTGAAAAGCCTACATGCAAAAGGGCAAAAAATTTTTTTTTGTCGACGCGCGTAAAAAACTTTTGTGATATGTTGTCTATCACTATCACCGCGGAATCCACTTTTGGCTTTGGAGAAAAATATTTTTTTGGAACAGTGAACGCAACACGGACATCTCCTGCGCTTTGCGCGGAAAGCGCCAAAAGATTCATATGAGGGGGTTTTTGCGCGATACGAAACGCGACTTCTTTTTGTACCATGAAAACAATTGATTTTGGCTTTGTTAAGCCGTTTTCCAGCAATATGCGGATAAGGTATGAGGTTAGGTAGTAGGGGATATTCGCCACCACTTTATAGGAAGTCCCGAGCTGTTTTTTGAGCTGATTTTTTTGCACTAGTTCGCGGATATCGCCCTCGATTACAGAAAATTTTTTTTTGTCACCGAACAAGGCCTGTAGCACAGGAATAAGTCTCGTGTCTTTTTCTACAGCAATGATTTTTTTCGGATTTTTTTCCAGGAGCGCGCGCGTTAACGCGCCCTTCCCCGGCCCTATTTCGAGGATGGTGTCGCGCGAAGATATATCCGCGGCGCCTGCAATGCGTTCCGCAATATTTTTTGATGTAAGAAAATGTTGGCCAAGTTTTTTCATGTGTGATTATAGGTCGTAATGAATAATGCCCTCCGTATCCATAATGTTTTCTACGAGATGCCCCGGAATGTCAGATAAAAATCTTGACGGCGCATTGACTCGCTTTTCCCCGAATATGGTGCGGACAAGAGAAAACGAAATAACAATTTTTTTGCGCGCGCGGGTAAGCGCTACATAAAATAAACGGCGCTCTTCTTCTCCGCGCTCCTCTTCGTTCTCGCCGGCGAGCGCTATGTGAGGGAATAAGCCATCTTCAAGTCCAACCAAAAACACCTGGTCAAATTCGAGGCCCTTTGCGGCATGCACAGTCATAATATGTACCGCGTCCTCATCTTCTTGTATGGCGTCTTGTTCTGACATGAGTGCCGCATCCTCAAGGAGCGCATGCATGCCTGTTTCTGGGTTGTGCGTATCGTATCGTGTAGCAAGGCTCACGAGTTCTTTGAGGTTTGCTATGCGCATGGCGCCCTCTTCAGTTTCTTCGTCCCACATATTCATATATCCGGTCTTTTTCAATATTGTTTTGAATGCCTTTGACGGGGGGAGCGTTGTTGTTGTTTTCTTGACTTCATCAAGAAGCGCAACGAAGGCGTTTCTTTTTTCTTCTTCGCGCGGTTTTAGCGGCACTCCTCCGAGGATTTTGAGCGTGAGAGTTGGTCCAATACCCCGTGTTGGCGCGTTTATTATTCTTTTTACGCTTACGAGGTCATCCCGGTTAAGCGATGCTTTGACATATGCAAGGATGTCTTTTATTTCTTTCCGGTTAAAGAATTTAACTCCGGTAAGGCGGTAGGGGATGCGCGACTCCAGAAAGGCTTCTTCAAGGATGCGCGATTGGAAATTCGTACGCATGAGAACCGCAATTTCCCTTAATTGAAGGCCTTTTTCGCGTACGGCGCGTATGGATTCAACGACGTAGCGCGCTTCGTCCTTTTCGGATGGCGTGGGTATAAGTACTATTTTTTCTCCTCCTTGTTTTTGGGTGAAAAGATTTTTCGGTCTTCGGTGCTTATTTTTTTCAATCACCGTGTTTGCCGCATCCAGAATAATCTGGGTGGAGCGGTAATTTTCTTCCAAAGTAATGACGCGCCCATCCGGCCAGTCATTCTCAAATGCGAGGATGTTTCTAAAGTCTGCGCCCCGCCAAGAATAAATGCATTGGTCTATGTCTCCGACAACGCAGATATTGCCATGCTTTTTTGCGAGGATGCCGGCAAGAATATATTGTGCGTGGTTCGTGTCCTGGTACTCGTCAATATGGATGTAGGACCATTTTTTTTGGTATGCATCTCGTATGTCCGGGTGTTCCCGGAACAGCACCACAGGAAGCAGCAGGAGATCGTCAAAATCTGCTCCTTTCTGTGCCCGAAGTTTTTCTTCGTAAAGATCCCAGACGGTGCTTATAATCCGCGTGTAGTAATGCTCTCCGCTCTCTTCACGAAAAATGTCATGTGTTACCAGCTCCCCCTTTTTTTGGGAAATAAATCCGCGGATGCGCGTGGGCTGAAATTGTTTCGGGTCAAGCGCCAGTTCTTTGATGGATTCTTTTATAAGCGAAAGGGAGTCTTCTTCGTCAAAAATGGAAAAATGTTTTGGAAGCCGCGTTCTTTGAAATTCGTTACGGAGAATATATCCGCCAAGCGAATGGAATGTCCCTATCCATGGCGTCCCCGCGGGAGAGGGAGGCGCCCCGAGCAGCGCATGAATCCGCTTTTTCATTTCCTGCGCAGCTTTGTTTGTAAATGTAACCGCGAGAACATGGTGCGGCGGCGTTCCTTTTTGAATGATGTGGGCTATCCGATGAGTGAGAACGCGCGTTTTACCCGAACCGGCTCCCGCCAATATTAATAGAGGCCCTTTTGTGTGCTGAACCGCTTCTTTTTGAGCGGGGTTGAAAGAAGCCGGCTCTGCGTGGTGCGTGTTGTTCATTGTAGGCTATTATAGACCATTTTTTGTCATAGTGTATGCGTATTAAGGAGGGCGTGTCCTGTGAGAGGTTTTGTAAAGCAAAAATCATGCCTATTTTTCTTTTGTGTAAAAAGGGGGTCTGTGTTTGTCATGCTTAAAGCGCTTCGGCCGTGAAAAGGAATGCTCCCATTGAGCTTCTAGCGGGGTGGAAAAGCTGTGCATAACAAAATTGAATTTTGAGGAAGAAATGATATACTGTCTGGGAGTGGCCGAATGGTTACTTTTTCTTTGTTTTTGGGCATAATTCTGTAGTTTTGTGTCTCTACAACATATAATTCTGTCACTTTTAAATTTCTTATACAGGCGAGTTGGTTTCATGGTTTTCTTGCCGTATAAGGGGCAACAGGCATCTTAGGGAAGGCAGGTTTGGAACACGAAAGATGAAGGACGGAGATGCGCTGGGGCTATAAAAAAGGAACTGGCTTATTTCTACCATCTCAGAACACCAAGACCCTCCAAGTACTCATTCGGGTCGAGGCTCTATACGGACCATTGTTTCTTTTTTGCTGCGCAAAAGATTTTTTGGGGGGCTGTTTGTCGTGCTGTTCATTTCTGCTCCTTTGTTGGTGCATGCGGGCCTTTTCTCTTTTATTGGAAAGCTCTTTGTCGCAGATGAGAGGCTTGATATTGCTCCGGAATTCGGTGCACAAAACATTCCGCTTCTCGCAAATAACTATGTTGCCGATTTGAAAGCGGGACAAGGGGGAGGGGAAATCGCCGTTGTAGGCGGTAATGCGCTTTTGTCTGTTTCTGGCCCCTTAGGGAGCTTGGCGGACATAGCAAACGAATTGAATAGATCTACAACGATATCCATTTATGTTGTAAGAGACGGGGACACGCTTTCTCAGATTGCAAAAATGTTTGATGTAAGCGTGAATACTATCATTTGGGCAAATGACATAAAGAGAGCTACCAGCATCCAGCGGGGCCAGACGCTTTTAATCCTTCCGGTATCCGGCGTGCAATATACTATTAAGAAGGGAGACACTATCAGCTCTATTGCAAAGCAATACAAAGGAGACGCTGATGAAATTCTTGCATATAACGACTTAGCTTCCGGCGTAGACCTTAAGGTGGGCGGGACGCTTATTATTCCGAATGGTGAAATTGATGCCCCGACGGTGTCTTCGTCAGGATCAATTGTGCGGGGAGGGGGCCCGACATATGTGGGGTATTATTTGCGCCCTGTCTCGGGCGGAAGAAAGTCACAGGGTCTTCATGGGTACAACGCAGTTGACCTTGCGACATCGTGCGGAGAGCCCGTTGTTGCGTCTGCTTCAGGCAATGTTATGGTTGCGCGCTCGTATGGCTGGAATGGGGGGTATGGAGAATATATTGTCATTGCCCACAATAATGGAACGCAGACGCTTTATTCCCATTTGAGCTCTATTATTGTAGGAGCGGGGTGGCGCGTCGTTCAGGGGCAGGTTATTGGATATGTCGGCTCTACTGGGCTTTCGACCGGGTGTCATGTACACTTTGAAGTGCGGGGGGCTGCAAACCCCTTCTAAATAAAGGACTTTTCGGGATTTGCGCTAAACTCTGAGAGGGGTTGATTTTTTATTATTTTTGGTGTATAATGGCTACTAAATAATAATAAAAAATAGTTTTTTAAAAACACAGAAAAAGGAGGAAATCAATGAAACTTCTTGGAATGGCGATAATGCTTTCCACTCTCTTTTTTGTTTCGTGTTCCAGTGGTGCTGAAAATGCACAATCGCCCCCAATGTCTCAATCGCTTGAGGCTGGGGACGCCGCTTTACGTGTTTGTTTTGCTATCAAAAAGAATGATTTTGATTTTCTTTTTGACCATAGCGAGCGGGTTCGTCGGGAGCTTCACAAAAAAGAAATCATATACCCCAAGGCAGAATTTAAAAAATTCAAGAAACAATATCGCGATGCTTTCATAACAGCAACGAAAGAGGCAAAGGGGTATGTGGGTGTTTATAATCTTTTGCGTAGCGCAAAGCTATCATTAGTAGAGTCTAAGCATATGGCGGAAGACGCAAAGCCGATATTCAATGTGCCGGCAGAAGAAAACGCATATCTTGTTTTTATTCATGCCGAATTTGAACGGATTGAGGATGCGTTTATTGTTACAGAAAAGAACGGCGAGGACATACTGATAAAGAGCGTTACATTTCGGGTGATTATCATTGAGCATTCCGGGAGCTATTTTTTAAACAGTCCCTGGTCTTTTTCCTGGGATCCGGAATTTAGAAAGCGGTGGCCGGATGAGCGCGAAATGCGACACGAGCTTTTAAGAAGAAAAGCGTTCACACAAAAATAAAAACACCTTGGGGCATTGCCCCAAGGTGTTATTTTTTTCTTTTGTGGAAGTTTTTATATACTTCGCGGAGTTGTTTGTTGGTGATGTGCGTGTAGATTTGCGTTGTGGTTACATTCGCGTGCCCCAGCATCTGCTGAACCGACCGGAGATCCGCTCCGTTTTGCAGGAGATTTGTTGCAAACATGTGGCGGAGTACATGCGGGGTTACTTTTTTAGAAATGCCCGCCTTAATGGCGTAGTGTTTTACGATGCGTTCTACAGAGCGGGAAGTGAGACGCGTTGCCTCCATAAGCGACCCCGCTTTTTTTGGCCGTCCGCCTACGAAGAGCGCATCGCTCATATCGTTGCGGGATTCGAGGTAGCGTTCCAGATATGTTTTTGCTTCATCGGATACGAACGCGAGCCGTACTCGTTCTCCTTTCCCCCGTATAGAAAATTCATTTCGCTGGGTGTTAATGGAGTCGCGATTGAGAGAGCAGAGCTCGGATACCCGGAGCCCGCTTGAGAACAAAAGCTCCAAGAGTGCTCGGTCACGGAGGGATTTGAATGCCGTGTCTTTGGGGATGGCATCAAGCAGGCGTCCTAATTCGTTTTCTGATATAAGGTCGAGCTCCCGGTCGCCGGTTTTGGCAAGTTCTATCCGTTCTGCGGGAAGAGATTTTATATTTTGACGGGCAAGGTACTTTAAAAATCCGCGAAGCGCTATGAGATAATAGTTTTGAGTTTTTTTCTTGAGCGTGCCTCCGCGCGCATCAGTTTTGCGGTTCAAGAACAGGCGGTACTGGCGCACAAGGTCATCAGTTATGTCGGACGGCAACTTTGCTTTTGAAAATAGAAAAAATTGCGCGAGGTACGCGTCATAATTCCTTACCGTTTTGAGAGACCGGCCTCGTTCTATTTCTATGTATTCAAGGAATCGCTTGTGTAATTCCTGCAACGAGTGATTGTTTGCCATGCTTGTATTATACGACATATTTATGTCGCACAATATTTACCCTTTCCGTAACAGGCCCCTGAAATATTGCCTTTTGGGGATAAATATGCTATTATGGGCGAATAATGCTTAATGTAAAGCAAAAACAGCGAATAATCGATAAATATAGGCTCCATGAATCGGATACCGGCTCATCGGAGGTGCAGATAGCCATTCTTTCGGAAGAAATTAAGCGGCTTACTTCCCATCTCAAAAACCACGCAAAAGACAACCATTCGCGGCGCGGCCTTTTAAAAATGGTCGCGAAACGCAAGGCTCTCATTGACTATTTATCGCGCACCGACCAAAAGCGATATAATAGTATTATTAAGAAAGTAGGACTCAAAAAATAATGCCAGGGAAAAAAATATTTAAGCATAAGGATCAGCGGGTAGCGATCCTTATTGATGTTCAGAACTTGTATCATTCTGCGCGCTCTCTTTATAATAAGCGCGTCAATTTTAATGAGGTAGTAAAAGCCGCGCGTGCTGGCCGTCAGCTCGTGCGTGCGGTTGCCTATGTTGTGACCACGAAGATGGGAACGGAAAAGGCATTCTTGGGGGCGCTTGAGAAGATGGGTATTGAGATGCGCGAGCGGCAGTTGCAGGAGTTTTATGGTGGCGCGAAAAAGGGAAACTGGGATGTCGGTATCGTGGTGGATGCCATACGATTTTCTGAGGTGGTTGATGTAATCATCATCGTTTCGGGTGACGGAGATTTTGTTTCGCTTGTTGAGTATCTAAAGAACAAAGGACGGCAAGTCGAAGTTATCGCGTTCGGGCGTTCTACTTCTGCGCAGCTGATTGAGGTTGCTGACGATTTTATAGATCTTGATTCGTCAAAGAAGTTTCTTCTTGCGCCCTCAGGAAAAAGATGATAGTGTGCCTATAAAGTGCGCACATAATTATTATTTATAAAACAAAGCATCGGTCTTTGGATAGGTAGATTATCTAGGCGTCTAGCTAATCTAAAATCTGGAGAGCGGTGTTTCTGCTCTATGTCTACACAAACTTTTGAGACCGAAATAGGCGGTCGAAAGCTTATTGTTGAATTTTCAGACCTAGCGATGCACGCTAACGGGTCGGTTACCGTCCACTTCGGCGAAACGGTCGTTTTTGCGACGGCAACCATGTCTGAAGAACCCCGCGAATCAGTCGGGTATTTTCCGCTCACCGTTGATTACGAAGAAAAATTCTACGCGGCAGGCGCAATTTTGGGCTCGCGCTTTATGCGCCGGGAAGGCAGACCGTCGGAAGAAGCGGTACTTGTCGGCCGTTTGATAGATCGCACACTGCGGCCCCTTTTTAATAAAAAAATACGAAATGCGATTCAGGTTGTAGTTACTACGCTTTCCGTTGACGGTGAAAATGACCCGGATATTCCGGCGGTTATCGCAGCTTCTCTCGCGCTCGCAACATCCGATATTCCTTGGGCGGGTCCCGTCTCCGCAGTGCGCATAGGAGGAAACGTGTCCTCATTCATTACCAACCCGACATACAAGGAACGTGAGGCGGGCAGCATGGATGTCATTGTGTCCGGCAAGGATGGCAAAATAAACATGATTGAGGCGGGCACGAATGAAGTAAGCGAAGACCGGATGGCCGAAGCCTTTACGCACGCGCTTGCAGAGATGAAAAAGATTGAAGCATTCCAGCGGGACATTATAGAAAAAACCGGCAAAGAGAAGAAGGAGGTGCCGCTATTCGGCGATGTTCCTGAAGTATCCGATATGTTTCGTAAGCACTTCATGGAACGCTTAAACGACATTGTTTATATTTTTGATAAGCCGACACGCAATTTCCGGATCGGAGAGCTGAAAAAAGAATGGATGAGTTTTGTTGAAGAGCACAACCCTGATGCGCTGAATGCGGCGGACGATATATTCGAAGAATTTATTGACGAAATAGTGCACGAAAACATTTTCAAGGAAGACAAGCGTCCTGATAAGCGTGCGCTTGATGAGGTGCGAGAATTGAAAGCAATGGTGGGAGTGTTGCCGCGCACGCATGGTTCGGGTATTTTTTACCGGGGCGAGACGCATATTTTATCCCTTGTAACGCTTGGTGCGCCAAGCGATGTGCAGCTCATCGAGGGGATGGAGATAAAAACAAAAAAGCGGTTTATGCACCACTATAACTTTCCGCCGTTCTCAACCGGAGAGGTGGGCCGCATGGGCTCTCCCGGGAGGCGCGAAATAGGGCACGGCGCTCTTGCAGAACGCGCGCTCATTCCGGTTATTCCTCCGCAAAACGAGTTTCCTTATACGATACGAATAGTTTCGGAGGCTATGTCTTCAAACGGCTCTACTTCGATGGCGTCTGTGTGTGCATCTACCTTGGCCATGATGGATGCGGGCATCCCTATTAAAAAACCGGTCGCCGGCATTGCCATGGGCCTCATGATGAAAAATGAAAAAGAATACAAGGTGCTTACCGATATCCAGGGACCCGAGGATCATCATGGTGATATGGATTTTAAAGCCGCGGGAACCGCAGACGGCTTAACGGCCATTCAGATGGATGTTAAAGTAGAAGGAGTAACGGTTGACATATTAAAAGACGCGATGGCTGCTGCTAAAAAAGCGCGTACACAAATCCTTGGTGTTATTGCGGGCGCGATTAAAGAACCGCGCGCGGAACTGTCTAAACACGCTCCGCGCATCATTATTCTTTCCATTAATCCCGAAAAAATAAAGGATGTTATCGGTCCGGGGGGGAAGGTTATCAATAAGATAATTGACCAGACCGGAGCCGCTATTGATATTGAACAAGACGGGAGCATATTCATCACTTCTACAACGCAAGAAGGAGGGAAGAAGGCGGAAGAAATGATTTTACTGCTCACAAAGGAATTTCAGTCCGGCGAGGAAGTTGTTGGAAAAGTGACGCGCATTTTTGAGTTTGGGGCGATGGTTGAAATTGCGCCCGGCCAAGAAGGGCTTGTGCATATTTCAGAACTTGCTCCATGGCATGTGCGCAAAGTAACCGATATCGTAAAGCCTGGGGATATGATCCCGGTCAAGGTAAAGGATATTGATGACCAGGGGCGCATTAACTTGTCGCACAAGGCGGCACGCCCGGACATGAAACAATCTGATTTTCCTGAGAATAACGACCCCGACGATCACAAGCACTATGAGCAAAGAAAGCGCCGTCGCTAAGTTGTCTTTATGACATGAACGGCTCACCACAAGAACCACGCGACTCTTCGCAAGACAACCAACAATTAAAAGGGCGGGCGCGGCAACAAGGGGCCGCTCCGGAGCAGCAAACTGCTCTGCCCCAGCAACCCGAAAAAGATCAGGGAGGGCTTTCGCGTCTTCGGACATTCCGCGCGGACGCCGAACGGTTTGTGAAAGAAAAAGGGGTGTCTATGACATCGTTGGCAGCACAGCAGAGCAAGAAAAAGATAGTTCAAGCGCCGGAGGCCCGCACAAACTACAAAAAAATTATTTTTATTTTAGTCATTATTGTGATGCTCGGCGGCATTGGCGTTGCCGGATTTCTTTTTTTACAGAACGGCGGCATGCAGATAGCGCCGCGCATCGAGAAGCCGGCGCCAGTCTATCCGTTATTTGATGAACGGACGATAACCGTGCGGAATTCGCCTTCTGACTTTGTTCCAGAGTGGCAAAATTTATTATTGCGAAGCATACCCGAACAGCAGATGCTTGGCGTATTCGTATTCAATGAGCTCCGGCAACGGTATCTTTCTCCGGGGGAATGGTTTGATTTTTTGGGGATTCAGCTGCCTCCTTCGCTCCGTGTGAGCATGACCGCGCCGTGGACGCTTGGTATATTTGGAACACCGGAAGGCGCAAAGCCAGTATTTATTATTCCGGTGACATCGTTTGAGCAAGCGTTTGCAGGCATGCTTGCGTGGGAGCAAGAGCAGCCGTTAGCGATTCGGAATCTCCTTCCGCAAGGGTCGCCTGAGCGCAAATTTGAACGGTTTCAAGATACGATAATTAAAAACCAAGACGTCCGGTTCCTTCAAAACGACCAAGGGCAGACGATACTTGTATATGGATTTTTTAACCGGAAGATTCTCATTATTACCACTTCGCTTGCTGCAATGGAGCGGGTGATAGACCGGTTTTTAGTAACCCCGCCATCTCTCTAGCGATAGGGAGTTAAACGGCTCACACGGCGTGTGAGCCGTTTATTTTGGCTTAAAATAAGGTGTTTTAGTTATTGACTTTTTTATAAAAATTTGATATAATCCAAATTGAAACTAGGAGAACTCTTTTAAAAAATCAAAAAGCCCTATCCTTTTGTATGCTGGGATGTTTGGGCAAGGAGGCAAAAATGAAAAGATTGATAGCGTTACTCATGGTTTTATTTATTGCCGTTGCCGTGTTCCCGGTAGTGGGACAGGCAGGTGATGACTTTGGCGTTATCGCATACAGACCGAAGGAAAAGGTAGTTGTTTCTGCGGGTTGCCAGCCGATAGAGGGCATGTACGGAGAAATAAGAGGCCATTGCTATGAGCGAGCCATCTATCCCCATACGCGCAATACATATAGTGGGAACATATACAGAAACGGATATGGAAGTTACGGCGGAAATTACGGAAGATCTAAAACGGATAAAATTTTAGAAACCATATTCGTTGGCGGACAGATGATCTCCGGCGGAGCGGCAACTGCTCAGGAAATATACGATATTTGGCGATAAATCAAAGGCTGGAGTTTTTTATAAAACTTCCAGCCTTTCTTTTTTTGTTCTGGCGTGATACGGTAAGAAAAGCAAAATCAAAACCAAAGGAGGTGTGGCATGTATAAGACAGTATTTTTTCTGATTGCAATAGCTCTTTTTCTTTCTTCATGTGTGGTGACCGGCGGCTATTATCGCGGTTATTACCACCACGGATATCCGCCTGGCTACATCTATCAGATTCAAAGGCCTCATTCGCACAACCGCCACCATAACCGTCATCACGACCGTCGCCACAACGACCGCAATTATAATAATCGCCACCAGAACAACCACCATAACCGTCATCGTTAAGATATATTCCGCTAACGCTTTCCGCGTTAGCTTTTTTTATTCATCCTAGTATAGTATCAAGAGACGCTATGCAATTATTTCATTACACATCAGAGAGCGAAAAAGAAACAAAGCGGTTTGGAGCAGCATTTGCCCGCGCGATACAGGCGCTTTCCTCAAAGGGCGCTCTTGTAGTTGGCTTGTCCGGCGATCTGGGAAGCGGAAAAACTACATGTATGAAGGGAGTAGCATTGGGGTTTGGTATACGTGTGGGCATCCAAAGCCCGACATTTGTTTTATTGAAATCGTATACAATAAAGAAGAGTAGAAAACACACGCAGCTCCATCATATTGACGCATACCGGTTGCGGTCAGCAAAGGATATCACTTCTCTGGGGTGGGGCAACATTTTTTCGGATCCCAAAAACATCATTTTTATTGAGTGGCCAGAACGGATAGTCTCATTCTTGCCGAAACAAAGATTTGAAATACGGTTCCGCCATAAAAAAGGCACTATGCGCGGCATCTCCGTCTCATTAGTATCATGACTATGCATAAAACAAAAACACTCGTTTTGCTTGATGCGCACGCAATACTGCACCGGGCGTATCATGCGCTTCCTTCGTTTACATCCCCCGACGGCCAGCCGACGGGCGCTTTGTATGGCTTTGCGACCATGATATTAAAAATAATCAGGGAATTAAAACCTGATTATATTGCCGCAGCGTATGATGTAAAGGCGCCGACATTCCGGCACGCAGCGTATGAGGCGTACAAGGGGACCCGCGCGGAAACAGACGATGAGCTTGTTTCGCAATTTGATATTTCGCGCGATCTTTTGCGCGCGTTCCACATACCCGCGTACTCCAAAGACGGATTTGAGGCCGATGATGTTATCGGGACAATCGTACAAAAAGTTAAAAAAACAAAAAACCTTTCTATTATTATTGCCTCGGGGGATCTTGATGCGCTTCAGCTTGTTGATGGCGCGCGCGTGCAGGTATACACGCTGCGAAAGGGTATACAAGATACCGTGCTGTATGACGAAAAAGCGGTGGAGGAGCGATTTGGGTTTTCTCCCGAATTGCTCGTTGATTTTAAGGGTCTTCGCGGCGATCCGTCAGACAATATTCCGGGTGTGAAAGGCATAGGAGAAAAAACAGCATCAACTCTGATTTCTCATTTTGGAACGCTTGAAAACATACTGTCACTTGCGAAGAAAAACCCTGAAAAACTCAAGTCCGCGGGCATTAAAGACCGCATCATTGGGCTGTTGTGCGATCAAGCAGAAGGTGCTGCATTCTCAAAAGAGCTCGCGACCATTAAGCGCGATGTTCCCGTATCTTTTTCTTTGGAAGAAGCCGCACACAGGGATGGCATTTCAGAAGAGGGGGTTTTGTTTCTTTCGAAGCTTGGTTTTACAAGCATCATTGAACGTGTTCAGAGGAGCGGCGCTCAGGAAAAAGCAGACAAAGACTCTTCTGCGGCAAGCAGCCTCACCGCTCAATCATGGAAGGAGATTTTGCGCGCGGAGTCTCTCTTCTGGGCATTTTATGACGGAACGGCGTTTGTTGTTACTGATGCAAAGCGCATATTTGCCTTGCCGGAGCAAGATATACCAAAATACAAAAAACAATATATTGCGCTGCAAGAGAAAAAAGGCCAAAAAGCGTTTGACGCAAAGTCGCTCATGCATGTTTTTGACCGCTGTGGCGTATCACTTTCATTTACCGATGATATCCAGATATTGTTTTGGCTGAAAGATCCGCGTAAAACCGACCCGTCTTTAGAAGATGTGGCGCAGACGCTCCGTCCGGGCAAAAAAAAGACCACAGAAGGCTATCTCGGCCTTCTCCCCGAGTTGTATGAGGAGCTTGTGTCTGAATTAGAAGAAAAAGATTTACTGCGCGTATACCGCGAGATAGAAATGCCCGTAGTTCCGGTGCTCTTTTCCATGGAGAAAGAGGGTATATGCATTAACAAAACAGCGCTTGAGCAGCTTGAAAAAAAGACGGGCGCAGAGCTCGTTGCTTTAGAAAAGGAAATCCATGCGTATGCGGGAGAAAAATTTTTAATCAATTCCCCGAAAGAGCTGGGGCGCATACTTTTTGATGTGCTGGGGATATCGGCAAAGGGCGTAAAAAAAACAGGAACGGGACAGCGTTCCACACGGTTTTCTGAACTCACAAAATTAAAGGGAGCGCATCCCATTATTGAAAAGATAATGGCGTATCGCGAAATAGGAAAGATTCATTCAACATACATAAGTGTTCTGCCGAAGCTTGCCGGAAGCGACGGGAGGATTCACTCTGTATTTCATCAGACAGGAACGGTAACCGGCAGGCTTTCGTCATCCGATCCGAATATGCAAAATATTCCTACGCGTTCACTTTTGGGAGACCACATACGGCGGGCATTTGTTGCAGGGCCTCAAAAAGTTCTTCTCGCGTGTGATTATTCCCAGATCCAGCTGCGTATAGCTGCATTGTTATCGGGAGAAGAAAAAATGCTCGCGGTATTTCGCAGGGGCGAGGATATCCATAGCGCAACAGCCGCACAAATGTTTTCCGTTCCCGAAAAAGACATCACTGCAGAAATGCGGAGGCGCGCAAAAGTGATAAACTTCGGGATATTGTATGGCATGGGGGTGCAGGCGCTTTCCCAAAACCTGGAGGTGTCGCGGAACGAAGCGGGGTTATTCTTGGATAATTATTTCCGCCAATATCCGAAATTATTTGCCTATTTTGAGACGGTAAAGGAGCAGGCGCGAAAAAACGGATATGTTGAGACAATGTTCGGACGAAAGCGCTTTTTGCCCGATATCCGTTCGCGGGTCATTCATATCCAGCGGGAGGCGGAGCGTATGGCAATAAACGCGCCCATACAGGGGAGCGAGGCTGACATGATTAAAAAAGCAATGAGCGAAGCGTCTCGAGAGATAGAAAAAAACAAAACGCTTAAAGGAAAAGCGAAGCTTATTTTGCAGATACATGACGAACTTCTTTTTGAGGTTGACGAGCGGGTGAGCGAAGAAGCAAGCGCGTTCATTCCCGCCGTTCTTGAGAACATACATCCACATACAGACATAGATTTTCCCGTAGAAACAAAAATCGGCCTTACATGGGCCGATCTGCAGACGGTAAAAAACACTAAAAAAAGTTAAAGTATCAGGCTGCAAGTCTCAAAAAAGTCGCAGAGGACATAAACGATGCCCCATGCACTTGCCATTAAAAACAGCCCGATGATACCCCACATCATGTGGCGCTTTCCGGTGCTTCGCTTTTCTTCGTTATCAGGGCTCATAAGAAATTCGACGAGTCCCCACAAAAACACCACCGTTCCCACCACCATGAGAAGGGTGATGAGGGGGTTGATAACCAGCTGTATTATCTTATTCACTAGTCCTTCTATGGTGTAGTCGCCTTGCTGGGCAAGCGCGGTGTGAGCACCGAAAAATGCATAAGTAATCGTATATATTTTTACCAGATGTTTCATATCTCTAGTATACCCTGTTAGAAAATTAGTTGTCTATTGTCTTAAGAGGACAAAAACAAAAACCGCCCCGGCGTTCCCGAGGACGGTTTTTGTTTTTAAAAGTTGGAATTATTGTTGAGGTCCAAGAGGCGTTCCCGGTGTTCCTACGCCGAACGTGTTCAGCAATACTTGTACGAGTCCCCATACCGCAACCATTACAAAGAGTCCGATGAGTCCCCAAATGATGTATGTGCGTGCGCTCTTCAGCTTCTCTTCGTCTCCTGCTGCAGTGATGTAGGTGATAATACCCCACAAGAAGATGAGAGTTGCCAAAATCATCAAGATCGGAATAACCGTGTTCAAGATGTCGCTTATATCCTGAAGCAATGTGTTAATGGTTTGTGCTTCCGCTAAGAATGGAAGCATGAGCACCGCGAGTGCCGCAAACCAAAGAAGCGGGCGTGTGTCTTTGAGTGTCTGTATCATGGTGTAATAAATAAATTAAATGGATGTAAATGACCTTTTCATAAAGAAGGCGGGACGCGCCTTCCGCGGTTTATTGTTAATACAATGATTTCAATTCCGTTATGAGCGGAACTGAAGGCAGTGTATTATTCCGAAAGCGCTCTTCCAAAGTTATCTATTGCGATTGCTATAAACCATGCGCCGACAATAATTGCAGCACCAATGACAGTCCACCAAAATATCGTTTTTGCCCGTGCGAGCTGCTGGGGGTTGCCTCGTCCGAATACAAACATGGCGCCCGCCAGTATCAAAAAAAGGATAACCAAGGGAAGAGTCACCTGGGTAATAATGGCAGCAATTTTGGTTATGAGCTCTCCAAAAGTGCCCGAATCTACGGGGTTATCTATCTCGCTTTGGGCGGATGCTCTGTGAAATAGCGCTATATTCAGTATAAAAAATGCAGCATATTTGAGCAATGAGAGGGATTTTTTATTGTGGAAAAGCGAGATGCGCATATCTATAGATTTTGAACGGAATTATTAAGGGCGACTGCGATAACCCAAGCGGCAACAATTACCATAGCGCCGATAACCGACCAGACAAACACCTTTTTTGCTTTTGCGAGCTGGGTTTCGTTCCCGCGTGCGGTAACGAAGAGAATGCCTGCCCAGATGAGAAAAATAACGGTAAGCGGGATGGCTATAATAACAATCGCCCGGAAGATTGATGCCGCCAAGGCGGCGAACGAATCAATGCTTCCGAGCGGATTATATAGATTGAGCTGGAAGCTTTCTTGCGCATGCGCAAGTGAATATGCGCTTAAACACACTATACTGATAACTGCTATTGTTATGAAGGCTTTTTTCATGGTCAAAATGAAATACCGTCCGGACAGAAGCTGAGATTGTAATTGTGGCCTGCTAGTGCGGGGTCCACATCAAAGGGGACAGCGAGATTTATAAGCAGTCCACAGGCCTCTTGTTCGGTTATGCCAAGGAGGTTCACCAATGCGCTTTCTGCCTGTGCGCGGCTTGCTTGTGCCGGACGCGAGCCTATAGCTATTTGGAAGCTGTTGTCCGGACGGTAATATGTAATGTAGTATGAAGTCGTTTCGGCCAGTGAGTATACATCAGACCCGATGTCTCTTGCTATTTTGAAAAAATTATTTGTCGTTACGGTTCCCTTGTGTGTGGTGATTGTAATTTTGTCTCCGGTCGGGAGCGGGGGGGTGGGGGTTGCAGGTGAAATAGGGAATAGAGTATCTATGTCTCCGTCCGGCGGGTTCGGAATGTCTACCGGAGGTGTTGAGAAAAGGGTGCGGTACGCAAAAAATCCGAGTATGAGCAAGAGTATGATAATAAAAGCGATGATGAGTTTTTTCATGTAGTATTCGTATTGTACGCTAAGACCTTCTTTTTATAAATAGTATTATATTACGGGATATTACAGGCGGTCGCCGTGTTTTGCCAGGCATCGGATCTATTGAAGCTCGTGCCGCCTCTTGAAATTTCACATGCCTTATTAATATTGCTTGAAGCATTTTGAGCCGCCGCCACACATTGGTTGTAGAGATCTCGATTCACAACTCTGCAGTTGTGATTACTTCCAGTGTACGCACTATCAAATGCAGAGGGGCAATCCAGCCCCCCAATCGTATTAGCGGAAATATTAATTTGAAATAAGCCCCAAGATACAACGCTTCCGTCTCCTTCGCATACATCACTCCCGCTCGGTTTTGCGGCCACGCCAGCGCTCTCAGCCTGGCAGATAATAGAAGCATTTTGAGCGTTATTTCCAAAGCAGGTATTTTGGAGGCTGTTTACTGAGCAAACACCTTGTGAGACCGGAGAACATGTTGATCCCCCTGGTGGTGGCTGCTGTCCGTTTCCGTTATCATTGTCGGGAGGATTAGAGGTGCTTCCTCCACCGCCCGAAGAAGAAAGATCCAGCGGGACTTCAGTTCCGGAGGTGCAATCAGGGAATTGGTACCATTTAATTGTAGTTCCCGTATCTGAATATTGGATGTCGCCTACACCTAGTGCAAGATTAACAATAACAGTACTTATGATGAGCCATGCGGCAAACGCAATAATAAATCCGATAAATGTATTTGATACAATGGACTTTCCACGGGTAATGCGCGTCTCGTTTCCTGCGGCGGTCAAGAGAATAATGCCACCGATAATAAACGCAATCGCAACAAGGGGAAGCATGATTGCGTAGAAAAGGAACTGGACGACGCGCCATCCTGTACGAAACGCCTCGCATAGGTTGCATTGGGTCGGATCCGCATCCCCTAGTGCACATTGCACAAACGGGGCAAATCCGCCGCCGTCAGTAGTTACCGGAGCTGGAGGGGCTCCGCCCGGCTGAGGAGCTGATCCTCCTGTCCCTCCATCACCGGGTTGTTGTCCCTCCGGTAAGGATGGCGGAGGTGAAGCGGTTGAAATATTCGCCCGCGTGCAGCTTGATTGGTTCGTGACACTTCCGCTACAAAGAAGAGCGCAGGCGCCTGCGTCTTCGGCAATGATAGAACGATTGCTATCGCAGACATACACAGATTGCGTGCTGTCTGAGACAGTGTGTGTAATGCAGGCACTTATTGAACAGCTTGCGTCGCATGTCTGTGGATTTGTGTATGCAACATTTGATTCGCCGGAAGCAAGGGCTTGGCAAAGATACACGCTTTTTGCAAAAGCGTGTTCTGTAAATATAATGCCGTATGCGGCGGCGCAGACGAGAACGAAAAGAAAAATTACAAAAAAACGCTTCATCTTTTTATATTACGGTAACACAATGGCTTCTAAAAGCCGCTGCATTTTGAGGTGTGCTTCATTGATAATGTCTTCAATGCTTTTTATTTCGAGTTTTGCCTGTTCCGCCATGTCGCGGATAATCGTGTAGGTTCCTTCGGGGTCAGGGTCAAGCCAGAATGTGTTCTTGACGGCAGAGCGGTAGATTGTCGCAAGGAGCGGGTTATCGTTGCCTGCCAAAAGTGCTGCGCGTGAGGTTGGTGCAAGCATGAACCGTTCCGCAATAGAAGATTGGTTTTCTGGACGGGCAAGGAAATTGATAAAGAGGAGGCCTGCGGATTGGCGGAGCGATTCGGCTTGCCGGGAAAGAACGAGCGTTTGAAGCTTCCCGTAGGTGACATGCGCGCTCCCGGTTGATATTTGGGGAATCTCCGCTATGTCAAAATCCAAGTGCGGATTTTTGTTCCGTATCTTTTCTATTTCGGAGCCGTACCCAATATACATTGCCAAGCGTCCTTGTGCGAATGCGTCTTGGGCTTCGGGCATGTTGCGCGTCCAGCTGTATGACTGTTTGCGGGGGTCTGCAAATTGGTTAAAAAATCGGATGCTCTCTGCAACTGCCGGGAGTGTATCAAAAGATGAATCGTTTATTGCGCTTTTTAGGTCCACTTGCAAGTTGTCTTGTGAGCCATGCGTTGCGAGGAAAGTAATAGGGTTTTTTACCTGGAGGAAAAAGAGGGAAAGAATGTCTTTTGCGTGTGTGATATTTTCAAAAAGACCGAGAGCAGCACCCGCCTGCGTAATTGTTCCCGAAGAATTTTTTTGCGTGAGCGTTTCTGATGCGGCTAGAAATCCCGCCCAATTTTTGGGTGCATCTGCAACACCTGCCGAACGGAAAAGTTCCCTGTTCCAGAACAATACGAGCTGGTCGGACACAAAGGGGATGGCGGCAACCCGTCCCGGAGGCCATAGCAATATATCTGCTCCGTCAAAAAATGTTTCGCGAAAATCCCGTTCCGGGTATGACTTCGGCCCTAGCTGGAGCGCTTTCGGAAGATTTTCAATAAAGTTTTGTTGTGGGAGTATCCAGATATCGGGCCCCGTGCCTGCCGCAAGCGCGCCCACAACTTTCGGGAGGTATTCTTCTTCGCTGAATTGCGTGTAGGTGATAGCGACATTTTTTTCTTCCTTGTCATTAAATTCTTCGATTAGGGGGAGAATCACTTGCCGGGGGAGTGTGCCCCAAAACTCAATGGGGGAGTTGAGGTCTTTGAACCGCGTATCGCGCAGGCCAGGAAGGGCGCCTGCAAAAATAAGAAACGCAATAATAATTGCTGTGATGAATACAAAAAATACGGCAAGTTGCAGAAAGGAAATGTTTTTCATGCGCTATGATTTTTTAAATAAAAGCCCGTAATGATGCTCTCCTGTATAAAACTCCTTGTCCCAGATAAAGCCTGCAGCGGTAAATACCTCCTTTGTTTTTGCTTTGTCTATCAGTTGTTCTTTTGGAGGACCGAGAACGCCTGCGCTGATGTCCCACTCGACAACCGAAGCGGTTCCTTTTGATTTGAGTATGCGGAACGCTTCTTTTGCGACCGCGTCCTTATCGTCCGCCTGGAAAAGAATATTTGCAACGACAACATGGTCCGTGTAGTCATCTTTGAGCGTGCTTCCATTGGGGGACTCAAGATCAGCCCATATCGTATATACATTGAGGAGATGATCCGCTTTTGCCTTCCCTCGCACGACTTCAAGCATCTCTTTTTGTATGTCGAGAGCATATACCCGTCCCGAGCGCCCTACGGCGTGCGCAATCGGGATAGTGCGAAATCCGCTGCCGCTTCCGAAGTCAGCAACAATCATTCCTTCTTTGATATTCGCTTGCTTGGTAATGTCTTTCGGGTCAAGAAAGGCCACAATGCTGATGCGAATGAATGGTAATATCGGCAGTCCGTTCCCGGACATGCTTTTTGCGTTTTTATAACAACGTTATAGACGCGATAGAGTCGTTTGCGTCGAGTTTCATAAGGCGCACGCCCTGCGTTGAGCGACCAAGTTCAGGAACTTGTTTTACTTCTGTGCGGATGATCTGGCCCTTTTTTGAAATGGCCACAAGCTCTGTTTGTTCAGTGATAATTTTTGCATCCATGAGGGGACCTGTTTTGGGGGTGATGTTCATTGTTTTGATGCCGCTGCCGCCTCGTTTTTGGATCCGGTAGTCCTGCACGGGAGTTTTTTTGCCGTACCCCTTTTCGCTGATGACAAAGAGAGATGCGCTTTTTTCTCCCGAACTCAGAATATCGGCGCCTACTAAAGCATCGGACTGGTGCAATCGGATTGCGCGCACTCCTGCTGCGGTGCGCCCCATCGGGCGGACGTCGCTCTCTTTGAAGCGGACCGAGATGCCCTTTCTTGTTGCAAGAATGATATGGTCATTTTTCTGGGCAAGCCGTACCCACCGGAGCGTGTCGTTCTTTTGGAGTTTAAGAGCGATAATCCCTGAACGGCGTACATCGTCAAAGTGCGCAGACTCTACTTTCTTTATTATACCGTTTTCCGTAACCATAAGTAAGGAAAAGTTCTTATGCTTCTCATCTTTGGCAACGGAGATCATTGAGGTTATATATTCAGTGGGAGTGAGCGCGAGGAAATTCACCGCAGATTTTCCTTTTGTGGTACGCTTTCCTTCCGGAATCTCATACGCTTTTGTCTTATATACCTTTCCTGTGTTTGTGAAGAAAAAGAGGTCATCATGCGTATTTCCGGAGAGCACGGTATCAATAATATCCTCTTCTTTCATGGACATCGCCGATATGCCTTTGCCGCCCCGTTTCTGCCCGCGGTACTCTTGCGGGTCTACGCGCTTGATATAGCCGCCCTTGGTAAGGATGGTGAATGATGCCTTGTTTGGAATAAGATCTTCGGCAGAGAATGACTTTACCGCGTGCGTAACTATCTTTGTTTTTCGTTCGTCGCCATATTTTTCCTTGATAGCGATGAGTTCTTCCTTGATGACGCTGAGCATTTTTTGCGGATCTTTCAAAAGCGCGCGCAAGTGCTTGATGAGTTTTTGTTTTTCTTTGAGTTCATCTTCTATTTTCTGGCGTTCAAGTCCCGCAAGCGTTTGGAGGCGCATCTCAAGAATTGCCGTTGCTTGGCGGTCGGATAGTTTGAATTTTTTCATCAGCCGCTCGTGCGCCACATCCTTATCGGGGGATTTTTTGATGGTTTGTATAATCGCATCAATATGATCAAGCGCTTTTTTGAGCCCTTCAAGGATATGCGCGCGTTCTTCCGCGCGTGCAAGTTCGAATTTCGTGCGCCGTTCAACGACATCTTTCCGGTGCGCGATAAAGTATTCTAAGAGTGACTTCAGGGATAAGAGCTGGGGCTGAATACCATCGACAAGCCCTACCATATTAAAGTGGAATGCTTTTTCGAGATCAGTGTGCTTATAGAGCGCGTTCAATACTTTTTGCGGGAATGCGTCGCGTCCGAGGTCTATCGCTATCGTGAGTCCGTCTTTGTCCGACTCATCCCGGACATCTTTGATGCCGTCTATTTTTTTGTCACGAACCAAGTCAGCAATCTTTGTAATAAGGTCAGCTTTTGATACTTGGTAGGGAATTGATGTGACGATAATCTGGAATTGTCCCTGCTTTTTTTCTACAATTTCTGCTTCTCCGCGGGTAACAATGCCGCCGCGTCCTGTCGCGTACGCCTGGAGAATATCCTGTTCATTGAATATAAGTCCTCCTGTAGGAAAGTCAGGGCCTTTGACCAGATTACCCAGGTCTTCAATGGTTGCTTTGGGCTTTTCGATAAGATGAATGGTTGCGTCGATGACTTCCCTCAGGTTATGAGGAGGGATGTTTGTCGCCATACCCACTGCAATACCGAGCGAGCCATTCAATAATAGCTGGGGGATTGATGCCGGGAGCACCTTTGGTTCTTTGCGGGTTCCGTCATAGTTGTCGGTAAAATCAACCGTATCTTTTTCAATATCCCGGAGCATTTCCGCGGTTATTTTTGTCATGCGCGCTTCGGTGTAACGCATGGCTGCCGGCGCATCGCCGTCGATAGAACCAAAGTTCCCCTGGCCGTCGACAAGGGGATACCGCAAAGAAAAGTCTTGTGCCATGCGTGCCAAGCTATCATACACCGCGCTGTCTCCATGTGGGTGGTATTTTCCGAGCGCATCTCCGACGATTGCCGCGGATTTACGGTGTTTTGAAGAAGCAGACAAGCCCATCTCGTGCATAGTGTAAAGAATCCGGCGATGAACGGGCTTGAGTCCATCGCGCACATCAGGAAGCGCGCGCGCGACAATAACACTCATTGCATAGTCGAGGTACGATTCCTTCATTTCTTGAACGATATTGCGGTCAGCAATACCTCGTTCTTGTTGCGGTTGTTTTTGTTCTTCTTTCATATATTAAAACTCAGGCGTATTGTTTTTTATCTCCTGCCAGAGAACGCGAAACGGCCCTGCCTGTTGCTCTTGCATTTGCTGTTCTGTGGCTTCTTTTTGGGGGAGTGATATCCATATAGCGATCACTCCAATCATGACAACGCATACCGTTATAAAAATTATCTTATCTTTTTCCTTGTCAGACTTTTTCTGCAATGCCTCTAAAGCGCTGAAAAAGGAGCGTGAAGGCATATTATGATGAGGCAGGCTCCAATACTATTATTTTCGTCTCGTCTACCGGCAGATCTTTTTTCTTGAATGTGAACTTTGTTTCCGGTTTGACTTCTTTTATGCCCATCTCATCAAAGAACGCTTTGAGTGCATCTTTTTTCTTTTTTGGTCCCTCATTGTCATAATGCATCGGGATAATGATGCGCGGCTCAATTGCGTTTGCTATTTTTGCGGCACTCTCTGCATCTAGAACCGTTTTCCCTCCGATGGGGAGAAATAAGACATCTATTTCACCAAGTTTTTCTTTTGTTTGGTTCCGAAGTGTTTTTTCTCCGAAATCTCCCATGTGCAATAAGATGACGTCCTCAAACCGCATGCGGTACATGGTGTTTTTTCCTTCCTTTTTTCCTTCAGCGTCATCGTGGAAAGAGGAAACGCCGAGTACTGAGATGTCTTTATATTCATATTCTCCCGGGCCGTCTATAACAAAAGGCGCTTCGTCATTTTTTCCGTGGAGCACCTCTTTGCCGTTATGGTCATCGTGGTCGTGGCTTACCAGTACCATATCCGTCTGGAAATAAGGGCTTTTGAGGCTCGATTTCTTAGATGGCGGGTCAAACGCGACAGCGCGCTCGCCCGAGGTTATTTTGAAGCACGATAAGCCGTATGAGGTAATAATCATATGTTTTTATTTATCTATAGTACGCGATTTTGGGGCGTTTGTGAACCCCGTTAGAAGTCTGGAAGTTGGCAATGAGAACGATATTAGCTTTTAAAAATTGGCAAAAAACCTCTCCGCAAGATATAGAAAAATTTAATTCAAATTTTTCTATATGAGATTTCTGGCGGGGTGGAAGCGTGCTTTTCCCAAACATTTCACTAAAATGATATGATTTATATATATGCATATTCTTCCGGCAACATTTTCCTATGTGTATTGGCTGTATCGGGAGGGGGTGGGAGCGTTTTTTCGTGCGTGGATGAATTATCACTGGTTTGTATATCACTTTTTTTCCGTTCCGGTACTTGCCCGTACCATGTTTGCGCCATGGCGCAGGATGCAGGAAGCAGGTGCGCGCGGGTTTGATCCTGAAAAAATTGCCGAGCGCATCATTATTAACAGCGTTTTGCGTATTACGGGATTTGTTATCCGGTTTGTTTTTTTACTTACCGCGATAGCGAGCGAGTGCGCGCTTTTTGTGGTCGGGTGTATTTTATTTTTGTATTTTATAACATCGCCTGTTTCGGTCCCGGCGACATTCATTACCGGCGTATTGCTTTTGTTGTAACGCTTTATGGATTCGGTCACGATAAAAACACATTCTCCAGCGCTATACCGGACACTCCGCGTTGATGCATTTGTCCGCGCGCCAATCCGCTTGTTTTTGTTGCGGCTCGGGCTCTTTCTGCATGTATGCTCCATAACTGTTTTGTGCATAGCGTTTTTATTGCGCGCGCTTTCTCATACATTTCTTGGCGGGTTGTTCTCGTTTTTTTCTTCATTTGATCCCTTCTTCTTGTGGGGTTTCTTTTTTATTGCAGCGGCGTTCTTTTACTTCTTTTTATTTATTGAGTTTTTTTATATTGCATCATCGCGGGCAGTCATTGTGGGCAAAAAGGAGGATAGCGACATCGCTCTTCTTCTTTCGGGGGCGGCGCTCTATGCGGAACTCGGCATATTAAAAGAAAAAGGAGATTTTTCGTTGTTTGATGCGTATACGATGCTCCATCGGAATGCTGTGTATGGTGCTTCGTGTGCGAGGCTCGGCGTATCGCCTGTGGATTTTTCTTCATTTTTCCATTCACAAAAAGAGAGTCTCAGGCAGGTGTATATCCCGCGGCGCGAATTTGTAAGGCGCATGGCGGGCTTAGATACGGGGGATGGAGAGGTGGTGCAATTCGGGGTCTTGTCTTGCGCGCTTGGGCTCTATGATATTGATGAACGGCTCCGCTCGTTTCTTTTTGAACGGAGAATCGGGCGCGAGGAGTTTGCAGGCGCCCTTGCCTGGATTGAAGAGCTCCATAAAATGCGTGTCCAAAAGCGTGCGTTTTGGGAGAAAGCAGAGCTCGGGCGCACTCCGGGCGTTGCAAAGGATTTTGGGTTCGGGTACACCTATACGCTTGATGCGCATTCCCGCGACATACCTGCGGACGGCAATATGCTTGTTCGTGCGGGGCGCGTACATATTATTGATGCGGTTGAGAATATTCTTTCAAAGAGCGGAGAGGCGAATGTGCTTCTGGTGGGTAAAGATGGTGTCGGGAAGGAAACAGTTCTTGAGGGGCTTGCTACGCGGATATTCCGGGGAATTGTATCGCCGTTTCTGGAGTATAAGCGTATTGTCCGTTTGGATATAGACAGCATTATTGCCGGAACAAAAACAAAAGGCGCTTTTGAGGAGCGTATGATACGGATATTATCTGAAGCAGTAGGTGCCGGAAATATCATTCTCGTGCTTGAGGATTTTCCGCACGCGATAGAAAGCGCGGAGCGTATCGGTTCTGACCTTGTAAGTATCACTGAACATGCATTTTCCGGAAAAGCGCTTCAGGTGATTGCGCTCGCAGATCCTCGCGGGTACCACGCCGTGCTTGAGCCGCACGGGAAGGTGCAGGCGCTCTTCAGCAAAATAGACATAGAAGAACCGAACGAATTAGAAACCCAAATCATTTTACAAGAAGTAGTCCCTGCTATTGAGCGGAATTCGCATATTATTTTTTCGTATCAGGCGCTTGCGCGTATCAGCAAGATTGCCGGGCGGTATATTCAAACAGGGGCAATGCCCGAAAAAGCAATCAATCTTGCCGATGAGGTATTTACTGCATATGCAACAAGGGGCAGCGGAATTATTTTGTCTGCCGATGTAGACACGTTTGCTTCGCGTAAACTCAAAATTCCTCTTGGAGACGCCGAAGATAAAGAAAAAGACATCTTGCTGCATCTTGAAGACCTGCTGCATGAGCGCATTATCAACCAACAAGAAGCGATCCGCACAATTGCCGACACTATGCGCCGTGCGCGGGCAGGTATCCGGAATCAAAAACGCCCGATAGGGTCATTTCTCTTTTTGGGTCCAACCGGAGTGGGAAAAACAGAAAGCGCGAAAGCCCTCGCATCGGTCTATTTCCGGGGCGAAGACCGGATGATCCGGTTTGATATGTCGGAATTCCAGGGAGAAGAAGGAATAAAAAAGCTCATTGGATCATTTGAGACATCCGGGCAAGGCATGCTTTCACGCGAAGCCCGCGACAATCCATTTGCATTATATTTATTCGATGAGATAGAAAAAGCATCGCATGAAGTGCTGAATCTTTTTTTGCAGATTCTTGAAGAAGGCTTTTTCACTGATTCGCGAGGCGACCGCATTTCTATGCGTGAAACAATAATGATACTTACATCAAATGCGGGGGCATCAAGCATTTGGGATCTGGTCAAGAAAGGCAAAGACCCTGCGGAAGTAAAAAAGGAAGTAGTGGATACGATACAGCGTGAAGGTATCATTTCCCCGGAGCTCTTAAACCGCTTTGACGGCATTGTTGTTTTCCATCCATTGAGCGGAGAACAATTAGGGCAAGTTGCCCGCTTGTTACTTGGCGAGTTTAAGGCGCGGCTAAAGGAAAAAGACATTTCACTTGAGATTTCTGATGCTCTGGTAAAAAAAGTTGTTGAAATAGGATACAATCCGGCATTCGGTGCGCGTCCCATGCGCCGCGCAATCGCGGACAGGATTGAGGCATATGTTGCAAAGAAAATGCTTGCCGGCGAGCTTAAACGGGGAGATGTCGTTCGATTTAGCGAACAGGATATAGAAAACCTTTAGTATTGCTTATATATAATAGAAGGATAATGGCAGGCATAACGCCGGCTTTTTGTGTGGCGCGCCTTGCAATTGCGGGGCATATCCATTACAATATTTTTCATGCAATCAAATACACCGACAACCGAGAAACGCCCCAAACGGGAGCATCCAATGGAATATCTTTTTAAAACGGTGACCATCCCGGCGCCTCGAGTGGGCGACCTTGTTGAGGGCACGGTTATCGGCAAGGAGGGAGCGCGTTTATTTATTGATCTGGGTCCCTTTGGCTCAGGGGTTGTATATTATAGTGAATTCGTAGATATGCGCGACACGGTGCGCAATCTCCGTCCGGGCGACAAGGTGACAACGAAGGTTATTGCGCTTGAAAATGATGAAGGCTTTGTAGAATTATCTCTTGCGGCAGCCGGACAGGAAATTGTCTGGCGCGATGCGGAGGTATTGATGCGTGAGAAAAAACAATTAGCACTCAAGGTGGTAGACGCGAACAGCGGCGGACTTGTGCTTGAGTGGAAGGGCATGCAGGGATTCCTTCCGGCTTCCCAGCTTCGCGTGGGGCACTATCCGCGTGTTGAGGGGGGAGATAAAGACAAGATTCTTGATGAATTAAAAAAACTTATCGGTCAAACCCTTTCGGTAACCGTCATTTCCGCAAATCCGAAAGAAGGAAAGCTGATATTTTCTGAAAAGGGGGTAGAGTCCGAAGAAATAAAAGAAATGATCTCTAAATATACTATAGGAGATGTTGTTGAGGGAGAGGTGACCGGTATCGTTGACTTCGGCGTATTCATAAAGATAGAAGAGGGCCTTGAGGGCCTTGCTCACATTTCGGAGCTTGATTGGGGATTGGTTGACGACCCTAATACGCTGTTCCATGTAGGAGACAAGGCAAAAGCGAAAATAATCAGTATTAAGGATGGCAAATTCTCACTTTCTGTAAAAGCGCTGTTGCCCGATCCGTGGCAAGAGGTAAAAGATAAATATAAGAAGGGAGATATTGTAGAAGGCGTTGTGATACGCTTTAACAAGTACGGGGCGCTCATATCGGTAGAAGAAGGCGTTTCGGGGCTTGTGCATATTTCTGAATTTGAAAACGAAAAAGCGATGAAAGAAAAAATAGAGCTTGGAAAAACCTATCCCTTCCAGATAACATTATTTGAACCCGATGAGCGTAAAATGACGCTTGTGTATCTGGGGGAGGGAGCGAAGCCACGAGATGAAGCAACCGACCAACCGAAAACGGAAGACAAGAAACAAGACACAAAAGAAGAAGAAAAATAATCCCGTGTATGCGGGGTTATTTTTTTATTTCCTCAAGGGCTTGTCCAAGCATTTCAAAATATAAATTCCATCCTATTTTATTTGCGACACCCGATTGTTCCTTGCCCAAGATATTGCCCGAGCCGCGCATTTCTAAGTCGCGCTTTGCTATTTCCATTCCTGCGCCTAAGTAGGAAAGCTCTTCTAATATAGCAAGACGCCGTTCTGCTTGTTTTATCCCAGTAGAGGTAGCACGCGGAGCGCGCGCCAAAGCTCTGATGGGATAAAAAAAGTACGCATAGCTTTGAATATCGCTCCGGCCGATGCGTCCGCGGAGCTGGTGGGCTTGGGAAAGTCCCAAAAGAGACGCGTCTTCTACAATAAGCGTGTTTACTGTGCTTATATCAATACCGTTCTCAATAATGGTGGTTGATACGAGCACGTCCGTTTTTTTATCGCGAAAGTCCCGCATGACGCGTATGATTTCTGATTCTTTGAGGCGCCCATGGATAACGCCCAGTCGCATGTGCGGGGCAAGTGTTTTAAGGACCTCCAATATTTTTGGTATCTGGTGGATGCGGTTCGCAAGATAATAGACCTGCCCACCGCGTTTGTGTTCTTGTATGAGCGCCGCCTTGATGATTTCTTTTGAATACGGTAAAACATGGCTAAGAGGTGCCATGCGACCGCGCGGCGCCTCTTTTAATTGGGACAAAGGACGGATGCCCGCAAGCGAAAAGGCGAGCGTGCGCGGTATGGGTGTTGCCGAAAGCGTTAGTGTGTCTACTGCGGGGTATGTTTCTTTTAAAAATTCTTTATGGCGTACGCCAAAGCGCTGCTCCTCATCTATAAAAAGCATCCCCAAGTTTTTAAATGATACATTTTTTTGTAAGAGCTTGTGCGTTCCTATGACGAGGTCTATTGTTCCGCTTTTCATTCCTTCTTGAATTTCTTTTATTTTTTTTGCCGGCTCAAGCCGTGTGAAGCGTTCTATGCGGAAAGGGAGAGGGGCAAGCCGTTCTTTGAATAGTTCGGTATGCTGGTCGGCAAGAACGGTGGTGGGCGCAATGATTGCTGCCTGCTTTCCATTTACAAGTACGCGCAAGAGCGCACGAAGAGCGACTTCTGTTTTTCCGAACCCCACATCACCTGTTAATAGGCGCTCCATAGGCTGGGCGCGCGCAAGATCTTCAAAAATTTCTTCAAATGCAATTATCTGGTCCCGGGTCTCTTCAAATGGGAACGCGTCCCATATTTCTTTTTCTGCGGGGTCGGGTACATAGGGTGCGCGCGTCACTTCGGAGCGTTTTTTATAGAGGGCGGCAAGCGAGCGCGCAAACGCGATAATGTCTTCCTTCGCTTTTTTCTTCGTGGTGCGCCAGAGCGGCGTTCCAAGCCGGTGGATGGCGGGTGTGCGGAGTCCTAAATAAAGCGAAATCCGTTTTGATTCTTCTTGTGGAACAAATAAGCGGTCAGGCTCACCGCCTTTGCGTGCGGGCGCATATTCAACAACAAAAAATCCATCCTCTGTTTTTTTGTATGTGCCGATTCCGTGGTCAATGTGGACGACATAATCTCCAGGCCGAAAATCATATTCTTTATGCTGCGCGGTAGGAGATACGATCTCTTCATCAGTATCAATAGCATCATATATTCGGATATCTTCTATTCTATTTCCGTCGAACTCTATTGCGATTGGCTTTTCGTGATTAATGGGGTAGATAACGATAGACGCGCCCTTATGCAGAAATGTTCCTTTCGCAAGCGTGTTTACTGTTTTGTGGTATCCTCTATCGGCAAGCTCGCGTAGCAATTCGCTTTGCTTACATGCGGTATATTTTTCAATAAGAATAGTGTTTCTCGAGAAGTAGGGATTAACGCTTCTTTTGCGGATGATTTTTTCTTCTGATTTTTTCCACCACAAAACGGGCTTTCCCAAAAATTCGGGGGTAAGTCCTGCAATAATAACGCGTTGTTTTTTTGTGTTGCCTTGACTGTCCAAGGTAGATATAGCGTAACTCAATCCCGCGTACTGTTCAAGAAACTCACACCCCCACTTTTCCAGGAGAGAAAAATCAGGTATCCTATAAGTATTATAAGATAATCAAAATTCTTATTTTTATGACACTAAAAAAAATACTCGGTCCGTTTATGGGCGTAGTCGCTCTCTCTCTTGTTTTTTCATGGGGGGCGTTTGCGCAGACGGGAACCACTGACGGCAACACCTCATCTCCTACGCAGGTTGATGGGACAAAGCCAAAGCCGCTGCCCACTGATGTGCTCCAGGAACTCCAGCAAAAACGGGAGGATGCTCGGGATGATTTTAACGAAGGAAAGGAGGAAGTAAGAACAAACGCTCAGCAAACGCGGGAAGATATACGCAAGGAGACAGAAGAAAACCGCAAAGAAATGGGAGACGCAATGCGCGAAGCAAACATGAACGCGCGCGACACGATTGCTCAAAAACGGGCGGAGTTTCTTGAAAAGAATGAGATGATTCGCGAAGAATTTAAAGATCGGCTTGAGCATGCGCGGGAGGAAGCAAAACAGCGCATGGAGGAAAAGCGTGAAGAGATGAAAGAGCGGCTTGAAGAGATAAAAGATGAGCGCAAGAAACAGTCGCTTGAACGAATCAATGAGCATTTGAATGCCATTAATGAGCGGATTACTAATCACATGCTCAAAGTGCTCGAACGGCTCGAAAATATTCTTGTTAAGATAGGTTCGCGTGCGGACAGGGCAGAAGAAGCAGGGCACGATGTTGGCGCGGTAGATAATGCAATAGCAGCAGCTCAAGAATCAATTCGTATCGCCCGTGAGGCAGTGCTTGAACAAGCATCTCAGACATACGAAGTAGACATTACCGATGAGGAAACATTACGCGAAGCGGTAGAGGCCGCAAAGCAGGAGCTTCGGGATGATCTTGAGGCGCTTAAGGAAGTCATCAGAGAGGCGCACGAGGCAGTGCGCAAGGCCTGGGAGGCGCTTACATCTATTCCGAATGTTGATAATGTCGGCAACGATGATTCTTCTTCGGATGATAATGACGATGGAGAGTAATATTTATTCATTAATTTGATAACATATGGATACATCACAACAGTCAAATATGCAGCCGCAGGGTAACCAGATGCCAGCACAGCAACCACAGCAACCACAGCAACACATGCCAACACCTCCCATGGCAGGCGGAACCGGCGGAGGCAGCGAGAAAAAGTCTTCACCCTTTCTTAGTATTGTCATTATTCTCGCTCTTGTCCTGATTGCAGCAGGTGCCTGGTTTTATTTCAGGGGCGGTCTGACATATCCCGGAGGTGATAATATGATGGAGGACGAATTGATGGTAGAAGAAAATGAAGCGGGGGATGTTATAGATATCACAGATGACACCACAACAAGCATTGAAGCAGACATCAATGCAACCGACTTGGGAGATATTGATTCGGAATTCCAGGACATTGATAACGAACTCAATAATTTATAAGCGTGCTTGTTGCGTATCTCTTTTCTTTGGATGTGTTTTTTGCCGCAAGCTTTTTTGCGGCAGGCGCGCTTCCATTATTATTTGCGTTTGCGAATAAGCTTTCTACAAGAACCGTGCGTGTCTGATACTAACGAGCGTATATGTATAAGCGGCTATTTTTTTCACGGAGTAGCCGTTCTTTTTTGAGCGATGCGATAAGAGCGGAGGCGTGTGTGAGCACATCCCCTTTTTTAATATACGGGTCTTTCAAGAGAGCGTTTCGTATGGAGGCAGGCGTTGTGCCATTCTTTCGTAAAAGCGCATGGTCTATTATTTTTGCACGGATGTAGCGCGTAGAGCCACGGAACGGGGATTGTTTTGTGTATGACGCACTCTTTGTGTTTGGATTATTTTTTGTGCCGCCGAGCACATCGCGTCCGTAATCCATAAGGGCGCCGTACCATTCGCGTTTATGTTGGCTTGGTTGCGTTTTTTGTACATAGCGCATAACCCACGCATCCGGGATATTTCTCTTTTTCCCCCCGAAAAAATGAATATACACACGTCGTATGTTTGTATCTAAAAACGGCTCGCATATACCATATGAAAAACAGGCGACTGCACGCGCTGTGTAGTGACCGATGCCAGGGAGCGTTTCAAGTTCTTCGGGAGAGCGAGGAACGCGTTCATTGTATTTTTTGTGGATAATCGTTGCGGTATCTTTCAAGAACCGTGCACGGCGATTGTATCCTAGTCCTTGCCAAGTGCTAAGCACCTTTGAAAAAGGCGCTCGAGAGAGCGCTTTGAGAGTAGGAAATGCTTTGAGCCATTCATTGTATTTGGGGATTACGCGCGGGATTTGTGTTTGCTGGAGCATTATCTCCGAGATGAGAATGTGATACGGGTTCCGCGTTTTTCTCCAGGGAAAATTATTTTTGCGCTTGTTGTTCTTGTGATGCTCCCAGATTATATATTGGAATTCTTTAGTGCGCATATTAATTATGCGTATTCATCGCTTTTTGGTGACCCTCTGTAATAATGGTTGTGAGCGCTTCGTTCGTTTTTTTAAACACTGTCTTGAGTTTACCGAGCTCTTTTGCGTTGAATTTTTTCAGAAGAAAGGCAGGCATCTGCTTTTGCCCCGGTTTTCTGCGCGGAGCAATGCCGATGCGGACGCGCACAAAGTCTTTCGTTTTTATCATCCGCATAATGGATTCAAGCCCCTTGTGTCCGCCCGAACCTCTGTCGAACGATATCTTAAAACGCCCAAGTTCAATATCTATGTCGTCATAGAGCACGACAAGGGTGCGGGCCATTTTGACCGACATTCCTTTTACCGCAATGCCTGATTTATTCATGAATGTTTCGGGCAGGAGACAGGTAAATTTTTCCTTTTTGAGAGCCCCCTCTGTTTTAAGCGATTGGCGTTTTTTATCTATCTTCCAATCTTCCAGTTCCATTTTCTTTGCAAAAGCAATAACCGCCATGCGCCCTGCGTTGTGGCGCGTGCACTCGTATTGTTCGCCCGGATTACCAAGGCCTACAAGCGTATACATATGGAATAGTATATCATAATTTAGAAATCGCCTTATTTCCCTTTATATAAAATCGTAATTTTCTTTTCGCCCAATATGAGCCCGCATAATCAATGCCGATGCGGGCAGACGCGACGATATTTTTTGCCGGTGTTTTTTTTCCTGCTTCAATCCAAATGCGTTTTGATGTTGTTACATCTTCTCCGTAGAGTGATTTATCAAGATGAAAATATCCGCATAACTTTCCCGGTCCGTTTGTGTGTTTATAGTCATCGCTATTTTCCGGTTCAATGGCGCGTATCAGGAAGCACTGCGGGTGGTCTTTTGGCCCTGTACTGATATTAAACTGCCAATATATGCCATAAACAAGATAAATATAGACATGTCCCCCTGCATAAAATTCAGCTTTATTGCGTTCTGTTTTTTTGTTTCGTTTTGCGTGGGACGCGAGGTCTTCGGGACCGATATAGGCCTCCACTTCCACAATTTTGCCTTTTTTCAGGACACCGCTCGGAAGGCGCCGTACCAAATACGCTCCAAGTATGCTTTGCGATACGGTTACTGCGTCCTTGGTAAAAAATTGCCGTCCGAATCGTCTGCGAACGCTTCTCTGTTGACTCATATAGTAAAATTATATAGGCTAGAGGCTATATGCCAATACTAAAAGCAGCAAAAAAAGACCTAAAACAGTCAAAAAAGCGGTATGTGCGCAACCTGAAACGCAAACGGGTTGTTCAGGATGTGTTCAAAAAAATGCGCGTGTTAGCTGACGGGGGAAAGATAGACGATGCGGTCAAGCTTCTGCCGGAAGCATATAAAGCGCTTGATAAAGCGGCAAAGCGGGGTATCATTACAAAAAACACTGCATCGCGCAAAAAATCCCGTATTACGAAGCGTTTACAGAAAACGAGAGCGTAAGATATGCGGACGGAGTGTCAGCATAAAAAGCTCGAGCTCGCCCGGGAGGTCCCGGGTTTTTATTTTGTCATCTTGCCAGAGTGTGATGAGCCACTCAAATGTTGATTCGATTTCCTGTTTTGTGAATCGCTCGAGCGCCCAGCCCGCTTTTTTTATAACGAAGGGATGCAGTTTTGTTTTTTCTGCGATAGCTGACGGAGAAAGATGCTTGTAAGCTGATACAACAAGGATATTTTTATATTGCCAATATAATTTCCAGAATATGTCTCCTATCGAAGCACCTTCCGCAAGGATTTCGTGGTAGAGCATAAATGCTTCGTGCGGCCTTTTCTCGGTTACGGCATCAAGGAGCTTAAATATACTTTTTTCATTTTTTTTAAGAGTGGACGCGTGTTGCATGCCGAGCGTGCGGAGCTCGAGCGCATGGATAATAGCCCAGGGATTCTCTCCGCAGGCGCGTATGAGTGCGCCCGCCTCCTCCTTCGTAAGGGTGAGGCGCCGTTCTTTCGCTTGCGTTTGCGTCCATGACACGAGCTTCTGTTTTGTGAAATCCGGATATTCTTCCAGCTCGGTTTTTGTGAGGAGTTTTTCTGCCTTCTTTTTTACATCAGTGGTGAGCGAGGACTCTTGCACAATAAGTACAGCATCACTTTTTTGCAGTAGGGGGGCAAGTGCCCAAAAAACCCGCCTTCCCTCAGCTGAAGAGAGAATGTTTTTTGCGATTACGATACGCTGTTCTCCGAAAAGACCGGTGCTTCTCAGTGCGTGCTCAAACGCGTCGGCAGAAAAATTCTCTTCTGTGAAAGAAGAGATAGAGGAGTTGGGGCGGGATGCCGCGTATTGTTTTTGTAGTTCACGGACGCGCTCCTGCGCGGTGAACGCATTCTGCCCGCATATGAGATGTATCATATGTATTTTTTGCTGAGGAGTTCTTGCACTTTTTTTACTATTTCCGAAGGCGTAAAGTTTGCTTTGATAAGAAAACCGGACACGCCTAATTCTTGCGCTTTTTCAATGTCCTTTTTTTCTCCAAGGTTCGAAAGGATGAGCACGGGGATATTTACAAGACGGGGGTCCTGTTTTAATTGTTGTACAACTTCAAAGCCGTCTATGTTCGGAAGGATAAGATCAAGGAGCAAAAGGCTTGGCGCTTTTGTTTTTGTGAATTCAAGAGCTTCTTCTCCTGAAGATACTCCTTCTGTTTGAAAGCCCTCTTTTTGCAGTTTATTCACGAGGAGATTCCGCATAAACTTGTCGTCTTCCACCACCAAAACTAGTTTTATGTTCTGGTTTTGCTCGGGAGAGGGCACTGGTACGGCGTTTTGTTCGTCGCTCATATCTTTTTATTGTATCAATAGATGAGAAAAATTAATAGAATATGTGCGGATAGCGAGAATCGAACTCGCACTTCCTCGTTGGCAACGAGGTGTCCTGCCACTAAACGATATCCGCAAAACAACGCATATTTTTGGTGGGCAGGGGGAGAGTTGAACTCCCACGGGATTTCTCCCACCAGCTCCTAAGGCTAGCGCGTCTGCCAATTCCGCCACCTGCCCAGGCAGTTATATTACCTTATCAAAAAATGTACGCACCAGCAATTATGCCCAGGGTGGGAGTCGAACCCACAGGCCTTTCGGCCACGGATTTTAAGTCCGCTGCGTATACCGGTTCCGCCACCTGGGCATGTGTCGTGTCGTTATAATGCCCGGCTGGGGCGCAGGGGGGAATCGAACCCCCGCATGGGAGTTTTGTTCCGGTAATCAAAATTTTTGAAGGCCCGAGCGGGAATCGAACCCGCGTATAAGGGTTTTGCAGACCCATGCCTTACCACTTGGCTATCGGGCCACTACAAATTTTGATTATTGAGAACCCCGGCTTCATTATTATTATATATTTATAATAGTGCGTCGGGACAGACTCCAGCGTTTCCACTTCGCCACTGCGCCGTTATTTTTCTTTTTTTATTTTTTCAATAAGCGCTTCAATATGCATCCTGTGTTCTTCTTCCGCGTCAATCTCAAATTCAAACATCGGCAAAAACTTCATAGAGAGATTCTTGCCAACCTCTTTTCTTAATGAAGAGAGGATTTTTTTGAGCTCATTGAGCGCTTCTTCCGATTTGTCTTTTGGGTCAATCGTAACAAAAATCACCGCCTTTTGGAAGTTCGAAGAAAGGTCTATCCGGGTGACAGTAACTCGCGCGTCTTCATAACGAAGATGCGAAAATATAAATTCCGGTATGATGCGGGAAAGAAGGGATGCCAGCTTTTCTTTTCGAAAGCTCATGGATTATGATGCGGATACGGAACGCTTCCCCGTACGCTCCTCAAGCGATTGAATGACATCTCTCGGGACAATTTCGGTAGGGCTGTCTATGCGTATACCAAATTCATTTCCTTCGGACACCTCCTGTGCCTCTGTCTTTCCATGTTGCAATTCAACTATGCGCCCCTGCGCAATAACATTATCTCGCCGCACAATATGTATTTTGCTTTTATTTTTGATAACTCCCGAAATGACCTTCCCTCCGACAATCTGCTTTGAGCCTTTGTTGGAGAAGATTTTCAGGATTTGCGCTTCTCCCACCACCTCTTCTTTTGTTTCTTGGGGCGCGGCTTCTTCTATGTGCGCTTGCACCCACTCAAGCAGTTCGTAGATAATCGTGAATGTTTTGATAGCAACCCCAAAGCGTTCTGCAGTCGGAATGGCTTCTTTTTCCACTCGCACATGAAACCCGACGATCGCGCTCCCCATGGTTGCCCCGGCAACTTTTGCATCATCTTCATTGATGGATCCTACGCCTTTTTTCATTATTTTTATAATGAGATTCTCATTTTCTAATTTTTTTAGTTCTCCTTCTATTGCTTCAAGTGAGCCGGTAGCATCAGCCTTAACAACAAGGTAGGCAGTATGAGGTCCCGCCTCCTCGGTTGTTTCTGTGGTGGGCGCCACAGCAGGGGAAGATGATCGTTTTTGCTCCGGTTGTTTTGATATTATTGATTCCGCCTCTTTTTTTGTATGGGCGGTTTTAAACTCAACTCCTACTTCCGGGATTGTATTGAATCCGGTAATGCGTACGGGCGTTGAGGGAGGCGCTTTCTGTATGGGTTGCCCCCGAAAATTCTCGAATATGCGTACCGGGGAGTATGCGTTGCCCGCAATCACAAAGTCCCCGTGCTTCAGAATCCCTTTCGTTACGAGAAGCGTTGCAGTATTTCCACGCTTCGGTTCAAGATGAGATTCTATGATAACCCCCTCCGCGGGCGCGTTTGCATCTGCTGTGAGGTTTTCAATCTCTGCTACAAGCAGCAACATTTCAAGAAGATCCTGGATGCCGGTCCCTTCTTTTGCTGATATGGGAATGGCCGGTACTTTCCCTCCCCAGTCTTCTACAAAGACTTCTTTTTCGGAGAGTTCTTTTTTTACGCGGTCTGGGTCAGCTCCTGCTTTGTCTATTTTGTTTATCGCGACGACAAACGGGATGCCGGCTGTTTTAATTGCTTCGAGAGCCTCAAGGGTTTGCGGTTTTACTCCGTCATCTGCTGCAACAACGAGTATTGCTATGTCCGCGACATGCGCTCCCCGCCGGCGCATGTTTGAAAAAGCGCCATGGCCTGGAGTGTCTAAAAAGGTAATATGCTTTTTCTCTCCTGCGGCAGTTTCTACCTCCGCTTCATATGCACCGATGTGCTGGGTGATGCCGCCTGATTCTTTATCAATCACATTTTCCTTGCGTATAGTATCAAGCAGCTTTGTTTTCCCATGATCAATATGCCCCATGACTACTATAATGGGGGGTCGTGTATGTTGTTTGTTGGTATTGTTCTCCATATAAATAAAAATCCTGAATCATGTTTCAGGAACCAAGAATTACACACTATATTGCGTCGGCGTATTACCTGCGGTATACGGTCATAATTCTTGGTTCCTGTATCATGATCCGCGCGTTACCGCGCGTCTAATTGCTTCTTTCTCTTCTTCGGAAAGATGGTAGGCTGATGCCGCTTGCTCTATTGGTTTTGCGTACACCCGGTTTGTTTCTCTGTTGTGCAGGCTTGAGATGACAATACCGTCTTTTTTGTCGTTTAATAATGTAACTGCAAAGCTTTGGTCGCCCCCCGCTTCATTGAATGCGTTAAAACGAACCATGCCTACGTGGCGTGCGCTTTGTTCCAGTTCTTTCTCAAGCGTTGCTATATGGGTGCCGTCTTCCCGGAGCTGTTTTTGGATAGCGGAGATGTCTTCTGCTATGTCAGTAAGGAGAGACTCTAGATCCTTCGTCCTGCGCCCGCGGAAAATCCGTTTGAGCCGGACCTCTATCCAAATAATCCATATGGCAACAAGTACGGTGATACCTGCTATTGCGATAAATATTGTTGTCTGGTCAATTTGCATATTGAGAATGGGCGCACGAGTATACGGTTGCGGCAGCGGGAGGATGCGGTCACAACTTTTCGCTTCGCGAAAGTCGCGACCCCGCCTCAAACATTGTCCAACGGACAATTTTTTCCGGCTTTCGAATCCTCTTTAATGATTGTGATTAAACGGAAGCGGGAGGATTCGAACCTCCGATGCCCTTGCGGACATACCGCTTTTCGAGAGCGGCCCGTTCAACCACTCCGGCACGCTTCCTCTCCTTTGCGGCAATACTTTATAAAGTACAATTTTTTTCGTACTTTTTCAATGCCTGGAAAGAGAGTACTGTAATAGTAATGAATACATACAAGGGGAAGCGCATTCTTGTATTGGGGCTTGGCGTATCGGGCGGGGGGATAGGAGCTGCGCGGTTTCTTGCGAGCCGCGGCGCGGAAGTAACCATCAGCGACGCGAAAACAAAAAAAGAGCTTAAGCAATCAATCCGTAAGCTCCACAGATACCCCCGCATTTCTTATATATTTGGGGGGTATCCTTCTCGTTTTCAGGAATTTGATATGGCAATTATAAACCCTGCAATTGATTTGCGTTCTCGCATGATAAAAAAGATAGCGACGGCACGCATTCCGGTTGAAAGTGAGATAGGGCTTTTTCTCAAGCATTGTGAGGGGAAGATTATCGCAATCACCGGCACAAAAGGAAAGGGGACTACGGCGACGCTTGTCTACCGAATGCTCAAACAAGCAAAAAAGGACGTGTTCTTGGGGGGAAATATTGGTGTGTCACTTTTGGATCAGCTCCCGCACATCAAAAAAAGCACATTTGTTGTGCTTGAGGTTTCGAGTTTTCAGTTAGACCTTCTTCGTTTGGGAAAGATGAGGCCGCAATTCTTTGTTTCTGCGCTCACTAATATATATCCTGACCATCTTGACCGGTATGATTCTTTTTTGCGGTATAAGAAATCAAAGCTCTCTCTTTTCGGGTATCGGGCGCATGCAAAAATTGATGGAAGGAACATGCGAAGCGTATTGCCGCGCTGGGTAGATGAAGGGCGCATACATATTCGCGGCGAACACAACAAGAAGAACATCGCGCTTGCGCTTGCTATTTCAAAAAAAATACACATACAGCGCGTGCATGTACAAAAAGCAATATACGGTTTCCGGGGGCTCCCGCATCGTCTGGAATATGTTGGAAGAAAAAAGGAAGTTGCATTCTATGACGATTCATATTCAACAACGCCCGATTCAACGATTGCGGCACTGAAAAGCTTTGACCAAAAGATCATATTGATCGCAGGAGGCATGAGCAAGAAATCATCCTTTGCAGCATTTGCTCGCGAAGCGGGGAAGCGCACAAACAACATTATCCTTTTTGGCAAGAGCAGAAATGAAATAGCACGTGCATTCAAAAAGAAAAACAATATTATAAAAACAAAAACGCTGGAGGATGCGTTTAAGAGAGCAATAACTTTTGCAAAGGAGGGAGATATTGTTCTTTTCTCGCCGGCATGTGCAAGCTTTGATCAGTTTCAAAACGCGCGCGAGCGCGGAGAAGCATTCAAAAAGTTCGTACGGGGAAAATAAAAAAGGCTCACGGTAAGGTGAGCCTTTTAAACTATATGAGAATATGTTTATTTTTTTGTTTTCCAGCTTTTGAGCCGTTCCTGGACTTTTCCGTATGCGGTGTGGTCTTCGTAGTATTCGATGACCTTCGGTCCGTCAATGCCGATTTTTTTCTGGATTTTCTTTTCTCCTGCCGGAATGCCCATTAATATCTCTACGGCTTCTTCGATTTTAGTGACTGGATATATGTGGAATGTATCTTCCTGTATCGCTTTCAGAACATCTTTGCGCAAGCTGAGATCTTTTACATTCTGCTCGGGGATAATTATGCCATGCGAACATGGATATCCGTGTTCTCTGCAGATGTCAAAGTATCCTTCCACCTTCTCATTCACCCCGCCTATAGGTTCCATGTCTCCTTTCATAGACATTGAACCAGTGATGGCAAAGCATTGCGGTATCGGGATCTGGCCGAGTTCGGATATAAGCGTGCAGAAGGTAAGAGCTGATGCGCTGTCGCCGTCAACTCCGGAATACGACTGCTCCATAACGAACTGCGCATCCACTTTTTCTGCACCTTCCCCGAATTTTGATTTTAGATATGAAGAAATTATGCCGATAGCTTTTTGATATATCTGACCGGCTAGTTTTACTTCAGTATCTACGTCGCTCACCTTGAATGACCCTGTTCCCGGAGATACATTTGCGGTTGCGCGGCTCGTAATACCGAAGCGCACGCCTCCGAAATTTATCACCCCAAGCCCAGTCATTTCTCCGATGCGCGGCTCTCCGTCGGTGCGAATGATGATGTCCAAGCGCTTTCTTGCCTCAAGTTCTTTTTCGGCAATCAAGCTTTTCTTCTTGTGCGCAATGGCTTCCTCTATATGAGTGCCGGTGATTGCATCCGAGTCGCTTACATAATGTGCTTCCCGTATGACATCAGCGAGTGTCCCATAGTTGAGAGAAAACTTCCCGCCGACATGACACAGCCTTTTCGAGAAACCGAGGAGTTCCGTCATCCCGTCTTCTGAGACGGGGCGCAGGCCCTCGTCCTCCGTAATTTTGTGCGTAAAAGCGATGAACTGTTCTATCGTTTCTTTGGTATTTTCTGCTGAAACATCAAACTCTACGCGCGCCTTAAACGCATTACGGAATGTTTCGCTCTCTGCAAGGCCCGTGTATGTGTAATACCCGAGGAGCAGGATTACCTTCACCTTGAACTTGATTTTCGGCGTCTGAACCTGTGTCGGTCCGAGTCCGTACGGGTCAAAGTTTTTTATTTCGAGCTTCTGTTCGCTGAGAGACTCTAAGAGCTGCATGAATGTGGCCGCACCGTCATATGACTTTATGAAGTTAGACATAATATCATCAAAGTCGAGAATCAAAAATCCGTTATGCGCCCGCAAGATTGAGCCTGCCTTTAGAGACATATGGTCGGATGTGTATACGCCCCGCATTGCTTTTCTGTGGATGCGTCCGAACATATTTCCCCGGTCAATGTCCTTTTCTACGATGACCGGCCGCGTGTTTACTCCGCCGTTATCAACAAGTGTGTTAACCTGCATGCGCCGCATGACCTCTTCTTTTTTCTCAGGGTCTTGCTGTGATATCGTTGGAGCAAAGCTTTGTCCCGAAATGGGGTCTATCTTTGCTATCGGTATACTAAAGAGGGATGCATATTCCCCTGCCATTTTTTTTATGCCTGTTTCGTATGAAGCAAGAATGGCTTTTGTTTCTGGGGAGATGTTTTTTTCATCCGATATCAACGCATCAAGAGGAGCAAACGATGTATTAATCGCCTCGTTTTCGAGAGATTTCCGTATGTCCTCCTTCCTTGACTCTACTGCTTTGTGTTCGTTTTCGGATTCAGCATCTCTCCATTCCGCAATGTTCATAATCTCCGCGTAAATGTTTTCCGCAGTTTCCGCATCAATCAGCTTCTCTCCCTTGTACTGGTCGAGCTGGTCGGTGAAGATGTAGTACTGTTTCTGGTCTGTTGCGGTAACAAGCTTAGCTATACTAAACCCGAAGATATTTATAGTCGGACCTGCAGTTGCCCGCACGGTTTTGTATTCGTTTTTTCCGTCGGCTTCCGGTGTATAGCGTTTTTCGTCCCTGCCCGACTGCATTCGCATAATCAGGCAAAGGCCGGAGCCGTACACTCTTTCCTCGTAGCTTTTTTCAAAGCTGTCCATCTTCATTCGCGATTCCGCTTCTGCCTTCTTCTTTTCTGGGTGTTTGTGAAGATTGATGTCTACGAGTGCTAAGGCATCCTTTAGATTTTTCGTTACCTCTCCAAGAGCTTCTCTGAGCTTTTTCCCAAACCCAGCGGGAACCCATATACAGATGGGGCACTCCGGTTCATTGGGGTTATGCAGGGCTATGAGATCTTCAAGGGCTGCTTCCGTTTGAGTGTATTTCTTCAGCGCTTCGCGGATTGTTTTCATGCGTCCGGTGCCGTGGCCTCCTATTGCTGCGATGTTGTGGCGTGGACTTTCTATGGAAAGATATCTTTCCAGCTGCCCCAGAGCGCTTTTTTGCCCCAACCATTCCTCGGATTTTATCCGATTCATTTCTTCGGGCGTGATAATTATCTTCTTATTTCTGGACAGAAGGTCTTTGTACCGCGTTCGCTTCTGTTCCGCCATAGTAGATGTCGTGCCTCGGTTTTTCATTATAATTCCTCCATGTATATATTTTTTTTTCAAAGTTCAACGCCCTAGCAAAAAGGGCAAGTTAGATTCCAACCGGTATCCCGATACGGCAAAAAAGCGGAAGTCGCTTACAATGCCATATCTGCGTAGGGATAGAATGGGTTAGACAGCCTAACTTGCCCTTTCCTTTCTTACAGTATCCTAAAAATCGCCTTATTGGGGATCTCTGGAGCTATGTAAATTTTGCTTTATTATAATCGTTTATTAGAGATAAGTCAAGAGTTCTTCTTTTGCGTATCTTGAAGCGTGCGCATGTGGAGGTGCTATAATAAAAACATGATTTTTTCTATTGAAGGCATTCTTCAGCTAAAAACTCTTTCCTATGTGGTGGTAGAGGCGGGCGGTGTCGGATATCGGGTGCGTGTGGGCTCGGAAACGCTTAAACACACCCCTGCTTTGGGGCAAAAAACGAAAATATACACGTCGCTATACCAGCGGGAAAATGATATTGAACTTTATGGGTTTTCTACCATTGCAGAGATGGAATTTTTTGAAGTATTAAATTCTATTTCGGGCATCGGTCCGAAATCAGCACTGGGTATTTTGAGCATTGCGCCGTTGGATACTCTGAAGCGCGCTATCGCCGGAGGTCAGATAGATTATTTAACGAAAGTGTCGGGCATCGGAAAGAAGACCGCACAACGCGTTGTCATAGAATTAAGGGATAAACTTGGCGCAGGGTCGGGGGGTGAAGAGTTGGGGGAGGACGAGGACGTTTTGCATGCGCTTCAGGCGCTCGGATATTCGGTAAAAGAAGCGCGCGACGCGATTCATGCGCTTCCTTCTGACATTCAGGGGGCAGAGGGGCGCATCAAAGAAGCGCTCAAGCGCATGGGCAGAAAACACTAATCCTATGATTTCTCTTTTGCGGAACATATTACCCGCGCAGGTATTACGATGGTACCACTACGGACTTTCCGTAGTTGCCGCGCTCGCATTTAATTCGCCATCCAAAGAAATGGTGATTGTTGGCGTTACCGGCACCAATGGCAAATCAACTGTCGTGGAACTTATACGAAGCATTTTTGAAAGCGCGGGGCTCAATGCTGCGTCGCTCTCTTCCATACGGATTGTTATTAATGGTGAAGAGCAAATAAATATAAAAAAAATGACTATGCCTGGTCGTTTTGCGCTCCAGCATTTTTTGCGGACCGCCCGCTCGCATGGTGTGTCGCATGTAGTTGTTGAAGCAACCTCCGAGGGCATGCGTCAATTCCGGCATCGGGGCATTGATTGGGATGGGCTTGTGTTTACGAATCTCTTTCCCGAGCACGTTGAGTCCCACGGCTCGCTTGAAGCCTATCAGCGGGCGAAAGAGTCTCTGTTTGCGTATCTTTCAAAAACGGAACGGAAAGGGAGAACGAAAAAAATCATCGTTGTAAACGCGGATGACAGCCACGCAAAAGATTTTTTGAAATATGATGCGGATGAAAAATGGGCATACGCAACAAGCATGGCGCCTGGCAACAGAATACAATCTTTGCTGCACACAAAATCTCTTGATGATCTTGGCGCAGAAGATTCCGCGCTTCTTACCCCGACATCGTATGAGGCGACAAAAGACGGCATATCCATGGTCATCAAGGGTATTGAGGTAACATCTCAGCTTCGCGGCGATTTTAATGTATACAATATTCTTGCGGCAATCACACTTGCCCGTGCGTATGGAATAGAGTGGAAAGCTATCCAAAGAGGGATTGAAACAATGAATGTTATCCCCGGACGCTTGGAGTGCATACAACGGGAGCCGTTCACGCTCATTGTTGATTATGCGCATACTCCGGATGCATTGGAAAAAGTATACCGGACAGTAAAGCCGGAACATGGGAGGCTTATTTGTGTTTTAGGAGCTGCGGGGGGCGGACGGGATAAGTGGAAGAGAGCGGAATTTGGGAAAATCGCATCTTCTTTTTGCGATGAAGTTATTCTTACGAACGAAGATCCGTATGATGAAGATCCGTCTTCTATTATTGCCGACATTCAGAAAGGCATGGAGCCAGGGAGAGCAGAGGCAAAGAATATACTTGATCGCGAGCAGGCAATTCAGGAGGCGGTAAAAGACGCAGAGCCGGGAGATGTTGTTATTCTTACCGGCAAGGGTTCTGAGCAATGGATTGCCGGGAAAGATGTGCTTATTCCCTGGGATGAACGCGAAGTTGCGCGCAAGCTGTTACTCCAAAAATAAAACCGCACAGTGTGCGGTTTTTTGTTATGAATCGCATGTATGAGCATGCGATGTTGATTTCTCGTCTGTATTATTGTCCGTAAAATATTTATCAAGCTGCGATTGGTCCTCTTCTACTTCGAAGCCATCCTTGGGGCACATCGTACCGAATGAAACAATCGTTTTAATAATAGCGTCGCGCGGTGTTTTTAAAAGCAGAATGCAATCTCTGTGGGGCCATCCAAGAAACCCTGTCACCGGATTGGGGGGAATGGAAACAGTTGTTGCGGGCCGTACTATTTTTTTTCGTTCGGGAAGCATAATTGCTTGTCCTTCATCATATAAAATGCCAAGCATTATAAATTCAGCATCTTCCCAGCCGACTTCTTTTTTAGTCTTCACGAGTACAAACCTGCAATTCTTAATGTTGTGGATGCTTTTTATGAGAGTTTTAAAAAATTCGAACAGAAGGTTGCATCCGGGTATTTTGTTCGAGAGCTTTTGGTTAAGAGGCTCTTCCCCCTCCTTTCCCGTCCGGATTTCCAGAATAACTCCCGCAACATACGCAAATACAATTATGAGAGAAATACCGAGAGCGTACCCGAATGGTGATTGCAGTGCCGGGTGGATTGATACGAATACTTTAAGCATCTTGAATATCAGTTTTCCCACTGACCACGAAATAAGATACCCCGCATACAGCATAATCCCTACAAATCCTATACCGATGAAGCCCAATTTGAGGGATTGGCCTATTTTAAAGGATATAGTATATTTTTTCATTTTTTCGTTCTCTTTGTGAACGTGCTTTTGTACTGGGCGTTATCATACACCAAAACAGCACAAATAAAAACACCCCGCCATGACTTCGTCACGACGGGGGTTTGCTGTTTGCGTTTTTGCGCAGACAGCCTTAAAGGAGGATGGAGGATGACTTATATTGCAATTTCCTAAGGGAGAGTATAGCAAAAACCGGCGCATTGTCAATAGACTATTTTTATGTTACTTTTGGAGTGGTTTTTTGACAACAGAAGATGTACAAACGAGGAGGTTTCAGAAATGGGATCGAAATACTCTCTATCAAAAACAATATCGAAAAAGGACCTGATAGATCTTTGGACGCTTGCTTGTCGTTCACGCGCACTTTCCGGAACGCTTAAGAAAAACCGGGATCATGTGTATGGCGCGTGTCTCTTGGGAATTCTGCAGGAGAATGTGTCGCTTATTCCGATGTTTGTGCTTCATAAAATGGGCATTTTCTTGGGATCGATAAAGAACGGCGATCATAGAACGCTTTGGGAAATGTTCGTGATGGCAGATTTTGTAAATACCGAGTCCAAAAACAAAGAAGTATGCGATCTTAACCATGTTGATGGTGTCTTTAGGAACCATTTCGGGAGAATGCCGCATATATCTAAAAAGACGGGCGAGCCGGACAGTAACGGTGGTCGGGACGGCAATACGCATAGCAGAGGATGTCCTACATGCCGGATTATTGGCCTCTTGGTATCTGATATGGGAAGGCTTGTCGGTCTTGCGGCCGGGTACGGCGAAGCTATTGCCAGTCGCGAATGGGCGGGTATTGATCCGAAAAAGCGTCCTGTTAGCATAAGCTTTCATGGGGAGGGCGCTGAACAGCAGGGCGTTATTCACGAAACGCGCAACCGTATTGCGGCAAATAATTATACATACGCTTCACTTGATGAGATAGTGGGGCGATATGGCGATCATTGGATGGACGACATAACAAAAGAGCTTTTGGTTGTTCGTCCTTCACCGCACATTCAGGTTATCAATGCAAATGAGTTTTCATTGTTCACGGATGCCATTGAGGAGCATGGCAATGCAGCATTGCATCTCCGCGCTTCCGGATATGGGAATATGAAAGGATATAGTATTCATGATTGGGACATACCCGGCATGATTAATGTATTTGAGCATGCAATACGCGATGCTCAGCAGGCTATTCCTTCCATTGTTGTTGTGCGTAGTTATCGGGGGACCGCACATAATGAAGACCAGATAGCATATGAAGACGGGGCATTTGATGCTGAGGAGTTCGGCAGAGCAAAAAGCATTGCAGGGCTTTCGGATCTTGCCCGATTCCATGAGGCGTGGGAGAAGGATCCGGTGCTCGTTATGCTTCGTGATTATATCGAAACGGCGGCATCCGTTAGCGCGGATGAACTCGATGAAATATATGGGCATGAGAAGGAAGATATGCATGCGCGCGCAGCTCGTATTCTCGAGGAGCCGCATGTTACGCTTGAGCATGATAAGGAAGACCGGAGCTGGTATCCGGCAATTGATTGGGGCTCCCTTCCGGCGTACCCACTAAGCGCAGAAATGCCTACTGAGAACATGGGATATAATCAGGCGTTTGCGTGGATTACAGGAGAGCTCATGAAAGAGGATGATCGCGTCGTCTATTTTGGCGAAGATGTATACTCAAATGGTGTTCTCGGCCTTACAAAAGGCATCGGAAAAAAATTTGGACCGAAGCGCATATGGAATATGCCGATTTCAGAAGAGGATGGCGTACTGAATGCCGCGGGTCTCGGATTGTATGGTCTTAAGCCGATTCTTGAATTTCAGTTCGGGTGGTTTGGGCATGATGCAGATCCTGCGATTGAATGTATGGCAACGCAGTGGTACCAAAAAAAGCTCAAAATGGATTTTGTGATGGTGTACCCGTGCGGGATAGTGCGTTCCGGCGGGAGTGCCCAATACCACGAAGAGTGGCCTGAGAAGAACTTATGGGAAACTAAAGGCACCATTATTGTTGCGCCGGCAAATGCTCGTGAGGTAGTAGGTATCATGCGTGCGGCGTATGCATGTGAAAGTCCTGTTGCGGTGTTGTTGCAGATATCCGCGGCGAATCTTCAGGAATTTTCTTCAGATATTCCGTCAGAGCCGTATGCTATCCCGATAGGGAAAGCGCAGATAGTCCGCGAAGGAACCGATGTTACGGTTATCGCGTATGGCGCAGCATGCGTATCTGCGGCAAATAATGAAGCAGAATTTCTTGCGAAGAAAAACATAAGCGTTCATGTCGTAAATCCGTTAACGCTTCGCCCGCTTGATCTGGAAACACTTCGCAGGGAAGTGATAAAAACGGGACGCTTGATTGTTATGCATGAAGCAAGCGAAGAGACCGGTATAGGATCAGAGATTCTCACCCAGGTATTAGAGGACGACCGTACATTTTACAGCTTACTTGCACGGCCACGACTGGTGTGTGCGGGCATGGAAGGCGACCTCTTTATTCCGACAGAGAGCAATCTTATCTGGGCGCGGCTCCCGTATCACAAAGAAGAAGTCGAAGCAAAGGATGCAAAAAACCGAACCGTAAAACGCATCATCCATCGTTCAAAGATACTGCATGAGCGCATTGTAGAGCTCATGGAGTTTTCGTGAGGTGATATGCAATGAACATAAAGGTAGGGTTTTTGATAAAAGAATTAAAAGGAGCCGGCATTTACCATGTTGAAGATTTCCGTTCGGTAAAAATATCCGATGTACCGAAAAAAGCAGGAGATGCATTCAAGAAGGGCGATACTCTTTTCGAAATAGAATCTGACAAAGAGAATATGCCTCTTGTCGCGCCTGCGGACGGCACGGTGCTCTCTATTGAGTACAAAAAAGGTGATACATGGGAATACGGCGGTAAAGAAGACACGCCGTTCGGAGAAATTCTCATTCCTCATCTTGCGGAAGTTGAGATAGAGGGGGAGATGGCGAGTGAGAAGCAAGATGACATGCCGCAAAAAATTGAAACTGAGCCCCATGCCGGAAAGCAGCGCGTTACTCCTGTTGCAAAACGGATTGCAGAAGAGCATAATGTTGACCTCTGCGCGGTAGAGGGAACGGGAACAAGCGGCCGTATCATGAAAGAAGATATTGAGCGCGTTATTGTCGGCAAAGAACACGATACGAAGCCAGCGGAACATGAAAAGCATCCCGAAAAGGTTCTTGCGGTTCCTTGTGCGCGGTCATATGCGCGTGTACGCAGTATAGATATTTCGCAGGTACGAGGGACTCGGCCGGACGGAACTGTTTGTCTTGCCGATGTAAAGCGTTATGAGCAGGAACAGAAAACGGATACGGAGCAGAAAAACGAATACACTATTCCCGCTCCTGAAATACGGAAAGCTATCGCGAAGATGCTCGAATACAGCTGGAAACATGTCCCGCATGCCGGAGACACTCTCACCGTACATATTGAGCACCTTGCGAGATTCCGTGAACGGCATAGCCGTTTTTCAGAAAAGCTTTTCGGATTAAGGCTGAGGCTTGATCATTTCTTCCTGTACTACGCGACACGGCTTCTTTCGTCGGAGACATTCAGTATGCTTAACAATTACTGGGATCCCGAGAAAGAAGAGATACACATTCTGCCGCATGTAAACTTAGGCATTGCGGTGGATGTCGGGTATGGGCTCGTAGTTCCTGTGATACACAAAGCGGAAACATATTCGTTTCGTGAACTTGCCGGGCAAGTTGAGAACCGCATCATCCGCGCAAAGGAAAACAGGCTTACTCGTGCGGACTTTCTAGATCTGACATTTACCGTCAATAATCCGGGAGCGCTTGGCGGAGAAGAGCCTGCAATGATTATTCCCGCAACACGCATGAAAGAAAAAAGCGGTATCCGTTCTACCAGCATGATTATGGGGCTCGGCCGGATGATAGAAGCCTTTAACGGAGAACGGGTCATGCAGCTTACATTCCGATTTGACCACCGCATTGTTGACGGCAGATTGCCTCTTGAGTTTATGGGAGCAATGCGGGAGCTGTGCGAAGCAGAAGATGAAGAAGATATTCTTTCTTCTATAGCGTAAAAAAATAATGCCACACAAATATGTGTGGCATTTTATTTTTTGTACGCGTTTCATGAGGTGATATATGTTTCCAAATTGCCTTCGCGCGTGTTTTTCATACCAAGCGTGTCTGCAATAAGGAGCGAAAGTGTTTTTGCCGTTTCATATGCACTAAGGCAATGGCCTGTTTCTTCGCGTATTGATGTTACTTCTATGTCGAGCCCGCATGGCTGTATGATGTTGTTAAAATAACTGAGGTCCGTGTTTATATTTATTCCGAATCCCGAAAGCACGATAGAGTCGCTAATAGTGACCGATTTTGGCTTCCAGCGCCCGCCATACGATACTATCTTTTTTATTGTCTCGTATTCTTTGTCGACAATCCATAATCCTGAGGCGCCCGATGTATTGATGTCGTTCTCTGTGCGCACACCTAATGCCTCAAGCGCATCACGCACAAACTTAAGAGAGTGGCGTTTTGCGAAAAGCTCCCGTATCGTATAGGCAGACATGCCGCAATATTTCCGGAAAAACATATCAAGCGCCAGCAAAATGCGATTCGAAAAATCTTTTGGGTGCGGAAGTCCCAATTCTTTATGTGATGCTATAAAATATAGCGTAAGCTGGCCGGGTCCGTGATATGTGATGCCGCCGCCTGTAGAAAATTTTCTTTTTTCTATTGATACCCTGTTGCGCTGCACAAACTGCCAAAATTCCGTATGGTCTATGCGGAGCTGTGTGTCTATGTTGCTCTCGTCTTGGTAGCTGATGCATGGCATGTGTTCGGTGCAGAGCATGAATTGGCATGTGCCGGCATCCTTCATTTTTTTCGCAAGAAGTTTTTCTTGCCAGTAATTAATATCTCGGAGCGTTGCCTGCGGAAAGAAATCCCACGCAAGTAATGCAGTATTGTGTTCAGATGGATTCATTGCATACCTCGCACTTTCGTATTATAAAGGTTATACATTCAGGGACACTTTACTATATATATAGGGTTTTGTCTATTTGCATGTTTCAGATACACTCACAATTTGAACCGACAGGAGACCAGCCACAAGCAATTAATTCGCTGGTGCGCAATATAGAAGCCGGCGTAGACCGGCAAACTCTTATTGGAGTCACCGGTTCTGGGAAAACCGCGACTATGGCGTGGACCATCGCGCGTATAAATCGTCCCACGCTTGTGATATCACACAACAAGACATTGGCGTCCCAGCTTTATCAGGAATTCAAAGAATTTTTTCCGGGGAATGCCGTTCATTATTTTGTATCGTATTACGATTATTATCAGCCGGAAGCGTATATGCCGGTTACCGATACATATATAGAGAAGGATGCGAAAATAAATGAATTTATTGATCAGCTCCGGCATGCCTCCACGCAGTCAGCACTGACGCGCCGTGATGTCATTATTGTTGCATCGGTCTCATGCATATACGGTATTGGCGATCCGGAATCATATGAAAAACTTTCGATAGACATTCATGCGGGCGGCAAGATATCTCGTGATGCGCTCTTTGGACAGCTCGCGTCTCTTCAGTATGAGCGCAATGATTATGAGCGCAGGCACGGCACATTCCGAGTAAAAGGAGAGACGGTTGATATTATGTCTCCGGATGGGGAGCATATCACGAGAATAGAATTTTTCGGGGATACAATAGAGCGGCTACAAGAAGGGAAAACAGGCATAGGGCACGAATCATTTGTCTCAATAGAAAAGAAAAAAATCTTTCCGGCAAAACACTTTGTGACAGAGCAGGAAACATTGGGTACGGCCATCACAAACATCCAGACGGAGCTCGCAATGCGTCTCAAGGAATTAAAAAAAGAAGGAAAGATGTTGGAGGCGGAACGGTTGCGTCAGCGCACCAATTTTGATATTGAGATGCTTGAAAAGACCGGATATGTGAACGGCATTGAAAATTATTCGCGGCAGTTAAGTTTCCGCAACGCGGGCGAACCGCCATATACATTATTGGATTATCTGTCGGATGATACGGTTATTTTTATTGATGAGTCGCATATGTCAGTTCCGCAAATAGGAGGAATGTATAAAGGAGATAGATCGAGAAAACAAACACTTGTTGATTATGGATTCCGGCTGCCCTCCGCTCTTGATAACCGTCCATTGCGGTTTGAGGAATTTGAAGAAAGGGTGGGACAGGTTATTTTTGTTTCAGCAACACCCGGCACATACGAAAGAGAAACAAGCACAGAGACAACGGAACAGCTTATCCGGCCCACGGGACTGTTAGAGCCAGACATTGTTGTGCGTCCTGTGCGTGCGCAGATAGAAGATGCAAAAAAAGAGATACAAAAAAGCGTGTTGCAGAAAGAGCGGGTGTTGTTGGTTACGCTCACAAAGCGTTTAGCTGAAGATATTACCGAATATTTGCTCAGCCATGACATACGCGCGGAATATCTGCACTCGGAAGTAAAAACACTTGAGCGCTCAAAAATATTGCAGCGGCTGCGGGAAGGAGAGTTTGATGTGCTCGTTGGCATTAATTTATTACGCGAAGGATTAGATCTTCCGGAAGTGGCGCTTGTGTTGGTGCTTGATGCAGACAAAGAAGGGTTTCTTCGTAACAGAACATCGCTTATCCAAACGGTGGGAAGGGCGGCGCGCCATCCGAAGGGGCGCGCGATACTCTACGGCGATACGATTACGCGGTCAATGGAAGCTACAATACAAGAAACGGCGCGAAGAAGGGAAGCGCAGGAGGCATATAATAAAAAACATGGCATTGTCCCTCATGCCATCACTAAGCCCATCCGTAAGCCATTTTGGGCGGAAGAAAAGAAAAAAGCTCCTGATATGTATCTTAAAGAGATGTACAAAGAGCTAAAAACGGCAGATGCCGTAAAGCAGGAACTGGAGCGCCAGATGCTCGAAGCCGCAGATAGTCTGCAATTCGAGAAAGCTGCGGAGCTTCGTGACATATGGAAAACGCTATAAATTTCCTCGTGTAAACGGCTCACACGGGGTGTGAGCCGTTTGTTCCAGAGGTGTGGATAATCCGCTGTGTAATGGGTGTGCGTTTGTATATAATAGAAAGAGTACAGTATCCCGTTACTTATTCGTTTTTTATTTTTATGCCTCCAGGTAAACAGCCGACACTCAAGAGACAGCAGGCAGCTGTTTCTTCAAAAGCACAATCACAATTGCCGCCAATACCGGAAAAGAAGTCTCCGCTGTTTTGGGTGTTTATAGTGTTTGCAATTGCCGCAATCGTTATTGCGGGGCTTTATTTTTCGGGGCGCATATCCCAGTCGCCTCCGCTTGAGACGGTCGGCATATATAGCGCATCCGGAAGAATTGTTTCTATTTCACCTGAGGATGATTCGTTTGTTTTGGAGATAGAGATTCCGCTCCGATATCAGCGCGGAGAGACGACGTATGTCACTCAGCAAAAAACGGTTGTTTTGGGGGAGGGGGCATCACTTTTTGATGAATTTGGCTCCATTACGAATGATATATTTTTCCTAAACGCGAACGAGGGGGACGCCGTGTATGTTTCTTCTGGTAATTTTTTGAACGATATATCTTTTTCTCCGGATATTATCATATTGCACCCTGACCGCGCCGATACAGAAGCCGGAGGGGTGCCGGAGGGCGAAGAAGCAGAAATTTTTCAGGATATAGAGCGTAGCAATTTTTATATAGATGACAATGAATAATATGCGTTCGCGTGTTCTTATCTTTTTTAGCATAGCAGTCATAGCAGGCACGGTATTTGCTTTTTGGCACTACGGATTTGCGCAGGGGGCAACATACTTTAATTTTTCATACGATGTAGACCCGCTCGTTGTGTCAGAGGGGCAAACATTTAACGCGACACTGACATCGCCCGTGTCTCTTACCGGAGCGGGAATCCCCTTGGATATTGTGTTGTTGCTGGATACATCAAATTCAATGAATTATCCGTCTCTTGTTGTGGAGCGTACTCATCGGTTGCAAGAGGACGCAAGCTCTGGGGGCGGCGACACCACAGACCGTTTTTGTTTGCAGTTGTACCGTATCAACCTTGACGAAATTCCTCCAGGAGGCACTACACCACCCCCGTCTTCTCCTCCGCCTGCAGCACAGCATGAAAACGAACATCAAAAGATGTCATTCTTCGGCGCGTTGAACGCGTATGCGGCAACTTGGTATGAATTTTTACCGGGAGGGATTCAGGCGCAATGGTCCGCATCGTCTCCGGGGAGCGGATGGGAGAACTCCGGACTCACTGATTGCAATGGAGGTGCGCATACGCTGCAGGATGCAAGTTCGTGCAGCCCTTCGTCAAGCTCGCAGAAATTGTATCTTCGTGCAAGTGCTGCGCCGGATCTCACTATTAGCTGGGTCGGTTCTTCTGACCCTGTCGCTACGGAAGAAGATAGTGTCAGGGATTGCAACGGAACAACCAGCCATGATGTTAACGAAAAAGATGAAAGCACATGCAGCAATACAATCTCAAGCGGAAGAGGAGGATTTGGTGGCGGCGGAGATCAAGATCAATTCCTTCGTATTACGGGAGGGATTGCCTCTCCATGGCAATACAGTGTACGCAAGGGATGGCATGAAAATCAGTGTCTTTCAGGATGGACGGATACGGGGCTCACAGATCAGAACGGATATCCCTCGTATATCCCATCACGCCTTACGCGCGCAAAAGAAGCACTCACGACATTTGTTTCTCTCCTTGATACATCCATAGATAGAGCATCCCTCGTTACTTTTAACGGTGTTGATGGCGCGATAGTGCATTCAGGGCTTACTGCAGATACGAATTTGTTATCAAATCGAATCCAGTCGCTTTCTGCGCGGGGGAACACGCCTATGGGTTCGGGGCTTCAAGCCGCAAATGGTGTTATGGCAAGCGCGCGCAATAATGTGGGCAAGTATATTATTCTTGCGGGCGACGGCCAAGAAAATATGGCGCCCTCAGTTCTCAATATAATGGCAAGTACGCCGTCTGATGTAACCGTGTTTACTATCGGTATTGGTGAGGGAATTCAAGACATAGTACAGAGCGATTGCGCTGCGCTTCAACAGCAAGTGCCGGGCGCTCCTTGCCAATCGGGGGAGGCAACGCTTCAGGCGGTTGCCGCGAATGCCGGGAGCGGAGACGGCCAGTACTTTTTTGCGCCGGACGCTTCGCAGTTAACGACGCTCTACACTGACATTTTAAAGCTGATCCGCGATCGTGAACTGCAATCCGTACGCGCGAAGGTAACAATTCGCCCCGAGTTTGAATTTATTTCTGCAGTGCCGGCGCCGGATTTTGTTGACAGAAGCGGAGATGATACGCTGGTAACCTGGCCGCTTGGCGAGTTGCGAAGTGGGGATAGCGTTACTATCAATATGACGCTTCGTGCACTCACTGCGCTTCCCGAGACATCCCAACCGCAAGATATTAATAAAAACACGAATCTCTCTACTATTTCATATATTGATAGCGGCACATTACAACCGAACGCCGAAGATCTTCCTGTTATGCAAATCCGCGTAGTGCGGGACCTTGCTGTTGTGTGCAGTCCGAGCGTTGCGAATGCTTTCATTGGGGATTCGGTTTTGTGGAGCTCATCGGTTGCTGGCGGATTTGCGCCCTATACGTATACATGGCATGGAGAGAAAGTTGAAGGAGCAAGTGGCAGCAGTGTGACGGTGACATATGATACCGTCGGCACAAAAACGGCGTCTCTGACGGTACGGGACTCGAACGGGGCAACTGTTGATCAGCAGTGCGATTCGGGCGTGAATATATCGAGCTTTCCGATTATTAATGCTGACCTTACCGCAGTGCCTTCCCGCGGCCCGGGACCATTATTGTCCGTGAATTTGAACGCACAGCTTACCACCGGATACGATTCTTCAAAAGGAGTCAATTACAGTTTTTGGTGGGATTGTGATAGCGCTACGACTGACATTGCATCTGCTGCAGGCGCTTGCGGTTCATTGCCTTCGTCCGCGCCCGGCACATGTGTTTCTAATACGAACGGCGCAAAATGCGACGCTATTATGAGCAGCATGCAATCAGTCGGACATTTATATCCCAACTCAAGCAAAACAAACCCGGCAACATTTATGCCAAAAGTTATCATTGAGCACGGAAGCGCTTTGCCCGCAGAAGACCGGACAACGATTATCGTAGATCCAATACCGGTATCCGCAAATCTTTCTTGCAGCCCCACGCTTGCGTTTATCCATAATCCTACTGATAGCGCGGTGTTCACTGGCGCAGGAGGAGACGAGGGGAATTATTCGTGGGACATCAGCGGAAGTAGCCCGGACCGCTGTACCGGCATTGAAAGCGATGATGGCCTTACATTTTCTGTACGGTGCTTCAACAACGGTACGCGCGACATTATTCTCGAAGACGGAACAAACCCGCCGCGTACATGCAAACTTCAGGTAAATGTCCCCGAATACGAAGAGTTCTAATGCATATGTCTAGCTTTGTTCAAGTTCGTAAGTATTTTTTCTTTACGGCGCTCGGCGTTATCTTAGCGTTTTTCTTTTTTGTGACAGCAAGCGCGTATGCGCAAACGCCGACTACCGTACACTACACCGGGTTTGAGTCGGGATTAAGCCCGTGGACCCAAGACATCCAAAATGACTGGCAAACATCAACCGAATCTAAAACCGAAGGAAGTTATGCCGCAAATTTTGATGACCCGTCATCAGACAGCATGCTTACATCCCAAAATTTCGTTTTGTCGTCTGTTTCTAATGTTACTATCACATTTGATTGGGCTATTGAGTCTGGTTTCAATTCGGGGGAGTATCTTGCGTTTGATGTTTCTACGAACGGCGGCTCTTCTTGGACGCAAATGGGGATACTCCGCGGCAATGTATCCGGCGAAGAAGGTGTGTGGAAAGCCGCTAGTATTCAGATAAATAGTGTAAGCCAAGTACGGGTACGGTTTCGGGGGACTGTGAATTGCAGTTTCACTTGCGGGGGGAAAGACGGATTTGTTGATGATCTCACGATAACCGCGACATCTCTTGCGCCCGATCCGCCGGTACTTCTTGCGGCCCGGCAGTTTTGTAATGGAACAACCGAAATGATGGAGCTGGAATATACTCTTGTCTCTGGCGCTACTGACTATAGCGGGGTTGGTTGTTCAGGAAGTGGTTGCACTCCGAGTGCGGGGTTAGGAAATTCTACTACAAATATTATCCAGAGCAGCACTTACCAAGGCTCGGGAACCAGAGGATTTGCGGTGCGGTCATATAAAGCGCCCTACACGAGCAGTAACTCAAATGTGCTCTACTACAGCATGTCTAACTGTCCGCTTGCAGCCCCCACTCCGGACAATCCTACGCATCACTGGACATTTGATACTGATGGGAGCGACACGGGTTCGGGGGGCCACATCACAGGCGCGCTGACAAACGGTGCCACTGCCGGAAATAGCACTGCAATTGCAGGAGCGGGCTCATTGCTGCTTGATGGAAGCGATGATTATGTAAACATCGATGATATTCAGCTTGAAGATTCATTTACCAGAATCTCTATATCTTTGTGGTTTCGTGCGTCCGCCGTCTCGGGCGTGCAGGAGCTCTATGAGGAGGGAGGGGCTATAAACGGATTTTCTATCCGTCTGAATGGCTCAACGCTTGAAGCGGCAACTCGCAATAGCAGCTCGCAAGCAACCGTCTCAAAAGCAGGGATTTTTACAAATACGTGGTATTTTGTCATGGTCACATTTGATAACGGGTCGCTTAATATGTATGTGAATGGTGACTCATCTCCTGTTGATTCTACATCCACCGGATATTCAACGGTTTCATCACATGTTGACCCGGCAGCAATCGGGCGGGTAAGTAACGACGACTCATTCGGCGTTACCGGGGGTGGTAATTATTTTAACGGCCGTATTGATGATGTGCGCGTGTATGAGAATGTCGCACTCACCGGTTCTGATGCCGGAACTCTTTTTAATGAATTTGGCTCGGGCATTATACTGCCTTTATCAAATCTGCAATGCACAGTTGATGACGCGTCGCTTACTTATGGCGATTTGGTTTCGTATACCGCGAGCGTGGAAGATGGAGGGGAGCCGTATGTATTTGATTGGTCGGGGGACGGCGACCTGTCTGACCCTGATGTATTTCAGCTTGTGTATTCGGATAATTTTAGTTCGGGATTTGGCAATTGGTTAAATTTTCCTGCTGATGACTTTGAATGGACGCGCTTATCCGGGAGTACGCCGACATCAAGCACCGGACCGGCCGGCGACCACACAACAGGTTCCGGGTATTATGCCTATACCGAATCAAGTTCAAATTACAATAAGACGAGCTATTTAGAAGGCCCCCGCATTAATTTTGATGCGTATAGCGGAGAAAAGCTGACATTTTGGTATCACATGTACGGTTCGGCGATGGGAAGTTTGGCGTTTCAGGTGAACACCGGAAGCGGCTGGGCAACGCTATGGAGCAGATCGGGCAATCAGGGCAATCAGTGGAACAATGAAACAATTGATCTCTCGGGACTTACCGGAAACGGATGGCTTCGGTTTCGGGGTATTACCGGCTCAAGCGCTACGAGCGACATGGCGCTTGATGATATTACGCTTGAAGTTAGCCCCATCGCTGATTTTTCTCCTCCTGCGCCTCCGCCCCCGCCACCCGCAGATCCAGTCACTATTTTCCAGCATTGCTCGTATGGCGGATATTCGGCAAGTTTTGATGTGGGAGATTACACGCTTGCTGAGCTTCAGGCAGAAGGTGTTTTGGATAACGACATTTCCGGATTACAGATCCCTTCAGGGTATGAGGCAATTTTGTACGAAAATGATAACTTTGGAGGTTCCGCTATCATAAAAACACAGGACACATCATGTCTTAGTGCGGATCCATTCCCAGGAGGGGGAAGTTGGAACGATAAGTTATCTTCATTGCGGATTCAGCTCGCATCCACATTGCCCGATCCATGGAGCAATATTGATATCGGGAATCCCTTGGCCGGCAGTGCGTCATACGCGGGGAGCTCTTTTACTATCAACGGAGATGGCAGCGATATTTATGGGTCATCAGATAATTTCCATTTTGTATATCAGCTATGGGCGGGCGATGCCACTATCACTGCTCGTGTTGATAGCCAGCAAAATACGGATTCATGGGCAAAGGCCGGTGTTATGATACGCGAAACGCTCGGCTCGGGTTCTCGGCACGCAATGACGATCATCACTCCCTCAAACGGCACTCGTCTTCAATACCGCGCCACAACCGACGGCTCAAGCGGTTCTGTCGGTTCGGGAAGTTCAGAGACAGCCCCCTACTGGCTTCGTTTAACGCGAAGCGGGGATACTTTTACCGCGTATAAATCATCAAACGGAACGAGCTGGACGCAAATTGGTTCGGTTGCCATATCAATGAACAGTACGGTGTATGTAGGATTTCCGGTAACAAGCCACAATGCATCAACAGTCGGAGAGGTGGTTGTTAGTAATCCAACAGTCGCTCTTGGGTCTGGCATGAATCGTTTTGCGTCTTCCCGCATTGGTTTGTTGTTCGCATCTCTGGCAAATATCTTTAGATAAAAGAGCATATGACAGCACGAGTTACCACAAAAAAAGAAGAGCAAGAGACCAATAAACGCGTGTTGCGCGTGGCGGGCGCTTTAGTAATCGCGGGTGTTCTTATTTTGGGCGCGGTGTATCTCCCCGGTCTTTTACGAGAAAAAGAAGAATTTGTTGACGAAGAAGTAAGCCGGATGTTTGTAGGAACGGTAGAGGACATTGATTATGAATTTAAAACATTCACTTTTGTATTGGATACAAACAGAGGACTGTATCCTGACGAAGACGGAGATTCTACTATGCCAACTGAGAGAGAGGTGGAGGTTCCGATATGGACCGTTACGCCACGGTATGATGACGACCCCGTAACACCCAATACCGAAGTAAAACGGGTAACAGTAGACTTGCAAGAGGAAACAAACCCAAAAGTATTTTATGCGCTTGTTCCTTTTACCAGCATCCACAAAGGAGATTTTGTTCAGCTGTATTTTTGGCAGCGCAATTTGTCTTTAGCGGGGGAAACAGTGCTTCCTTTTTTTATTCATATCGTTCAAAATCCATATGAATCGGAATAACATACCGGCGTATATCCTGATTTTGGTCGTTGCCATTATCTTTTTTGGAGTGGTAGGTGTTCGCGTTGCGGACGCAACCGCATACTCAGGGAGTTGTGAGTTCGAGGGCCAAACAGCAACGCATTACCATCAAACAGTGACCAACCAGAGCCAAACACAAAACTCAAATACGTGCGGTGGCAACGGGTATGATCAATGGGGATGCGTAACGAAGACGACTCATTCTGCGGTGTGCGTGAACGGTTCGTGGCAGAATTCGTCAGATACCGAAGACTTAGGATGTGTGTGGTTGAGCTCGGGGTGTTCGGCGGGCTTTCCTTCAGGCCAGTGCCCCGGAGGGTGTAGTGGCGACGGCGGAGGTGGCGGCGGAGGAGGAATTTCATCGTATGACCTCCCGGATCTTATATTCATAAACACATCAACGTATTCTATACCGAATGGCGCTCCCGGCACGGTAGCAAACTTTGAAGTTGATATTTATAATTATCCGTATGATTCATTTCAGGTTGACCCCGCTCCTACGGAAGGCAGCTT